>CAIKJM010000604.1 GCA_903827735.1 uncultured Rhodanobacter sp.
AGGCAGGATGCGCGTTACGATCGACAATGCGTTGATACCGGGATCGAACACGCCCAGCCCACCCGGTTCCCAGATCCACGCCTGCCCCGGATGCCACACGCGAACGTCCTCGCGCCAGATGATCGACACGCGCTCGATCCGCCGCTCGGCCAGCCACACGCGCGCGGGCTCCACGCCGGCGGCGTAACGCGAGTGCCATCCGGCAAAAAGTGTCAGGCCTATGGCGCTGGCCTGCTCTTCCAGTGCCGCTACTTCGGCCAGCGTCGCGCCAGGGGGCTTTTCGAGAAAGACGTGTGCGCCCTTGGCCAGCGCTTTCGCAGCCAGCTCATAGCGGACCTGCGGCGGCGTGCAAAGGATCATGGCATCGACTGCAAGGCCATTGTCAAACAGCGCTTCGAGGGTATCGAAACGAGCAGCCCCCTCGACGTTTGAGGTGCTACTTGGATCCACCACGGCCGTGAGACGGAAAGCGTCATTGTCTGCGATGGCAGGAAGATGCTGATCGCGGGCGATCTTGCCCAGGCCGATCACCGCCACTCGTATCGGACTCATCTCAAAGCGCCTTGACGCTGAATGTCTTTTCCGACGCGATCGCCAGCCGGTTGCATAGAGGCAAGGTGAACGGCGCCGCCTCGATCTCGAACTGATCGCCGACCTGCGTTTTTATGCCGTCAGAGAACGACAGCGTGGCGGTGCCAAAAAAATGCACGTGGACATCGCCCGGCTGGCGAAATACGTCGTACTTGAAATGATGCGCCTCTAGGTTGGCGAAACTGTGCGACATATTTTCCTCGCCGGAAAGAAACGGCTTTTCCCACAGTACCGCGTCGCCGCGCCGGATGCGGCTGGTGCCTTCGATCTGTGACGGCATCGGACCGACCAGCAATTCCGGCCCCAGCGCCGCTTGCCGCAGCTTGGAGTGCGCCAGCCAGAGATAGTTGTGGCGCTCGGTGACGTGATCGCTGAATTCGTTGGCCAGGCACACGCCCAAGCGAAACGGCGTACCGTCTTCACCAATCAGATAAATGCCCGCCAGCTCGGGTTCTTCGCCGCCGTCTTTCGCGAACGACGGCGACGTCAGCGGCTGGCCGGGACCGACCAAGCCAAACCCGTTGCCCTTGTAGAACCATTCCGGCTGGCTGCCGACCTGGCCAGCAGCCGGCTTGCCACCTTCCACACCTTCGAGAAATATCCGCATCGAATCGGTCTGCTTTTCGGCCGCTGCCGCCGCGCGATGCATCTTGTCGCGGCCTTCGGCAGATCCCAGATGAGTGAGGCCCGTGCCGGTCATGAACAGATGCGCCGGATCCGGGTGATCGATCGGCGCCAGCAGCCGGCCAGCGGCCAATTCGGCGGCAGCGTCCACCGACTCGCCAAAGCCGCAATCCGCCACCACGCCCGCGAGATCCGTGCCCATGGTGATAGCCAGCTGCGCCAGCGCGCGCACGCTGTCGACGCCAACCACAAAGGCGTCGCCGTTGCCGGTGGAGGCGATGACGGAGCGATGGCCGCTCTCGTCACGGTGCTGCAGAAGGCGCAAGGTCATGTGGTTCCTTTCTTCTTGGAGATGCGGCACTCGCCGATTTACGAAGTGCGGTAGGGCGCGGCATATGGGCGGCGATCATCCGTGCGTGGCAATGCCGTCGAGCAGTCGCGGCAGGCCCGCGTCATCGCGCAGCACGGCGGGCAACAGCCGCGACGGGAAATTCTGGTAGGAAACCGGCCGCAAAAAACGGTCGATGGCCAGGCTGCCGACGGAAGTGGATCGTCCATCGGAAGTAGCCGGATACGGTCCACCGTGCACCATTGCATGCGTCACCTCGACGCCGGTCGGCCATCCGTTGACGACGATGCGTCCGCTGCGCCGTTCCAGCAGCGGCAGCAGCCTAGAGGCCGTATCAATATCGGCATCGTCCATCTGCAGCGTGGTGGTCAGCTGGCCTTCCGTCGCTACCAGTACCGACTGCAGCTCGGCCTCATCGGCGCAGCGCACCAGCAAGGACGACGCGCCGAAGACTTCCTGTCCCAGCGCCTTGTCAGACAAAAACGACCGGCCGCTGGTCGAGAACAGGGCCGCGCGTCCGGCGTTGCCCCCGTCGCCCGCCGGGCCTTGGGCGATGGTATGAACCTGCCCATGCTGCTGAAGCGCGTCGATCGATTGTTCGTAGGCCGAGTAAATGGCGCCGGTCAGCATTGTCTGCGCAGCGGCGCCCGAAATCGCTTCGGCGGCCGCCGACACGAAAGCATCGAGACCCTCGCCCTCGATCGCCAGCAGCAGGCCGGGGTTGGTACAAAACTGGCCGGCGCCCATCGTCAGCGATCCGACAAAGGCCTTGCCAAGCTCCGCGCCGCGCGCGCGCAGTGCCTCCGGCAACAGCAGCACCGGATTGATGCTCGACATCTCCGCATAAACGGGAATGGGAACCTCGCGCGCCTGCGCCAGCTTGACCAGCGCCAAACCACCGGTGCGCGATCCGGTAAAACCCACCGCCGTGATGGCGGGGTGCTTGACCAGCGCCGCACCCAGTTCGGTGCCTGGACCGACCAGGTGCGAAAATACGCCCGATGGCAGGCCGCTGGCCTTCACCGCCGCATGGATGGCACCGGCAACCAAGGCGCCTGTTGCAGGATGCGCCGGATGACCTTTGACCACGACCGTGCAACCCGCGGCGAGCGCCGAAGCGGTGTCGCCACCGGCCGTGGAGAAGGCGAGCGGAAAATTCGACGCGCCGAATACGGCGACGGGTCCCAGCGGAATCCTTCGCAGGCGCAGATCAGCTCGCGCCGGCGCCGTCGTGCTCTGGGTTGCCAGGTCGATGCGCAGGCCCATCCAGTCGCCGCGCCGAAGTACGCCGGCGAACAGCTTCAGCTGATTGACGGTGCGGCCGCGTTCGCCTTCCAGACGTGCGCGCGGCAGGCCGCTCTCGCGCATCGCGGTGACGATCAGATCGTCGCCCAATGCTAGAATTTCGGCGCCGATACGTTCGAGAAAAACCGCCCTGGCTTCGGCATCGGTCGCACGATAGGCGTCGAATGCGGCCTCGGCTGCCGAACAGGCCGCGTTGACTTCGGCAATGCCGTCTGTTTCAAAAGGTGGGCCGAAGGGCTGGCCGGTCATGGCATCGATCGAACGGAAATCCATTATCGCGTCATCCGTCAGTTGGGTCTTGCCGTCGTTCGACATTATGCTCCACCACCATTAATTACTCAGACAATTAGGTTAAGGCGCGTATGCTGGTTTTGCAATGCCGACGGTTTCTTCTGACCTCGGAGCGTGCATGCCGTTCAACGTTGAAATTCGTTACCGAGGGGTGAGTTCTTGAGCAAGACAATCACGCCAGCAGAACCCATCAAGCGCGCGCGCGAACCCCGCGGTACCGGTCGGCGCCTGTACGGCGCGATTGCCCACAAGCTGGGCGCTGCGATCCTGGCCGGGGAATATCTTCCAGGCGAGGTGCTTTCCGGAGAAATCGTGTTCGCCGAGTTGCTGGACGTATCGCGCAGTGCGTACCGCGAAGCGATCCAGGTGCTTGCGGCCAAGGGTCTGGTCGAAAGCCGGCCCAAGGCTGGCACGCGTGTCCTGCCGAGAAACCGCTGGAATCTGCTCGACCCAGAAGTGCTGGGCTGGGCCTTTGCAGGGCAACCGGACGTCGCCTTTGTGCGCAGCCTGTTCGAACTTCGCGCTATCGTCGAGCCTGCTGCCGCTGCACTGGCAGCGGAGCGGCGCGATAAGGCCGCGCTCAAGAGCATGCGCGACGCACTGGCTGGGATGACGCGACATACGCTGGCCAGCGAAGCCGGCCGCATGGCCGACCGGGATTTTCACAACGCGATTTTGCATGCCACCGGCAACGATGCGCTGATCGTTCTGAGCGCCAGCGTATGCGCCGCGGTGAGCTGGACCACGCAGTTCAAGCATCGCCAACGTGACCTGCCCCGCAATCCTATCCCCGACCATCGTCGCGTGCTCGATGCGATTGCCGCCAGCGACCCGGCCGCTGCGAGCGAGGCGATGCGGGTACTGGTGGAGCTGGCGCTGGAAGATACGCGCCAGTCAATGCAGGCTTAGGCGACGTCGCCAGCGAACGTCAACAGCATCTCGGTGGTTCGCGGCCCGAACGATGCCTCAGTGACGCTATCGACGCGATCTTTCAAAAGACCGCGTCGAAATACGCAACCTCAATGAGGTTGCGCACGAACTATCGGACGACTTTTCTCAACGACCGCCGGTGCGGCGCTTGTTGTAGACGTCGAAAGCCACGGCAGCCAGCAGCACGAGGCCTTTGATCAGCGACTGGTATTCCGTGCCGACGCCAAGAATCGACATGCCGTTGTTCAGCAGTCCGATGATCAGTCCGCCGACGATGGCTCCCGTCACGGTACCGATGCCGCCGGTAACCGCGGCGCCGCCGATGAATACGGCGGCGATCGAGTCGAGCTCGAAGCCCGAGCCCGCACTCGGGCTCGCCAGATTGAGTTGAGCGGTGAACACCAGCCCGGCCAGCGCCGAGATCACGCCCATATTGACGAACAGCAGAAAGGTAACGCGCTGCGTCTTGACGCCAGAGAGCGCCGCTGCGTGCAGGTTGCCGCCGATCGCATAGACGTGGCGACCGAAGACCGAGCGCGCCATCACCGCGGCATAGATGACGATGAGCAGGCCGAGGATCACCAGAACGATCGGCGTGCCGTTGTAGCTCGCCAGCAAAAAGGCGATATAGATGATCAGGAAGGCACCGAAAGCCAGCTTGAGCACAAACCACCAGAGCGGCTCGGACTCCAGCCCATACTTGTGGCGCGCCCAGCGCTGGCGAAGCGAGCCGAAGATCAGCACGATCGAGGCGAGAACACCGAGCGCGAGCGTCAGCGGCTCATAGCCACTGGTGCCGAAGCTCGGCAGAAACCCGGAGCCCAATCGGCGGAACGCTTCCGGAAACGGCGATATCTGCTGATTCTGCAGCGCAATTTGTGCGGCTCCGCGAAACACCAGCATGCCGGCCAGAGTGACGATGAAGGCCGGTATTCGAAAGTACGCGATCCAGAAGCCCTGCCAGGCGCCGACCAGCGCGCCGAGGATCAGGCACAGCACGATCGCGATAGGCCACGCAATATGCCATTCGGTAATCATGACGCCGGCCATGGCGCCGACGAAGGCCACGACCGAACCCACGGACAGATCAATATGCCCGGCAATAATCACCATCACCATGCCAATCGCCAGGATCAGGATGTAGCTGTTCTGGATGACGAGGTTGGAGACGTTGATCGGGCGCAGCGTGATGCCGTGCGTCGTGATCTGGAAAAACAGCACGATCACGATCAGGGCACTGAACAGGCCAACCTGGCGAAGCTGGCCGGTGAGGTAGCTCAGTATCTTGCGCGCCTCGCCGACGGGCTTCGTCACTTCGTTAGACGTTGTCACTGGTGGACCTCTCCCGCTCTTTGGTCATGTGCTGCATAAGAAATTCGGCGGTCGCCTGCGAGCGCGGCACATTGGCCGTGATGCGTCCCTCGGCGAGCGTATAGATACGATCGCAAACGCCGAGCAGCTCGGGCAGCTCCGACGAGATCATGATCACGCCTTTACCTTCGTCGGCGAGCCGATTGATGATGGTGTAAATCTCGTACTTGGCGCCGACGTCGATACCGCGCGTCGGCTCATCGAGGATGAGTACATCCGGATCGGCATACATCCACTTCGACAGCACGACTTTCTGCTGGTTGCCGCCGGACAGTTTTCCGGTGATCGAGTCGACGCTCGGCGCCTTGATGTTGAGACTCTTGAGATACTTGCCAGCGACCGTCGCCTCTTTGTGGTCGTCGACGAAACCGAACAAGCCCGCCAGCTTGCCCAGCGCCGACCCCGAGACGTTGCGGGTGATGTCGTCGATCAGATTGAGCCCGTAGCGTTTGCGATCCTCCGTCGCATAGGCAATACCGTGCTGGATCGCCTTCGACACCGTACTCGTGTCGATTTCGACGCCACGCTTGAAGACCTTGCCACTGATCTTCACGCCGTAGCTCTTGCCGAACAGGCTCATCGCCAATTCGGTGCGCCCTGCCCCCATCAGCCCGGCAATGCCGACGATTTCGCCGGCACGAACCGAGATCGAGGCGTTCTTGACGATCTGACGCGTCGTATCGATCGGATGAAACACGTTCCAGTTTTCGACGCGAAGCAGCTCCTCGCCGATCGTCGGCGTGTGATCCGGATAGCGGCTTTCGAGCTCGCGCCCGACCATGCCCTTGATGATCCGCTCTTCGCTGATCTCATCGGCGTGCATATCGAGCGTCTCGATCGCACGCCCATCGCGGATGATCGTCACGGCGTCGGCGATCGCCTTGATCTCATTCAATTTGTGGCTAATGATGATCGAGGTAATACCCTGGCTCTGCAGCTGCTTGATTAGCTCGAGCAGATGCGCCGAATCCTCGTCGTTAAGAGCTGCTGTCGGCTCATCGAGAATCAGCAGTTTGACGCGCTTGGAAAGCGCCTTCGCAATCTCGACCAGCTGCTGCTTGCCCACGCCGATATCGGTGATCTTGGTGATCGGATTGTCTTTCAGGCCGACTCGCGCGAGCAGTTTGGATGCCTCCAGATTGGTCTTGTTCCAGTCGATCCATCCCCTCGTCTGCTGCTCATTGCCGAGAAAGATATTCTCTGCAATCGAGAGATACGGGCTGAGCGCGAGCTCCTGGTGAATGATCACGACGCCAGCGGCCTCGGAATCGTTGATGTTCTTGAAGTCGACCTTTGAGTCTTCAAAGATGATCTGGCCGTCGAAGCTTCCCGCGGGATACACGCCGCTGAGCACCTTCATCAGGGTCGATTTACCTGCGCCGTTCTCGCCACAAATGGCGTGAACATGACCGCGTTTGACGCTGAGCGAGACGTTTTGCAAAGCCTTGACGCCTGGAAACGTCTTCGTGATGCCCTGCATCTCGAGAATGTTTGTCGTCACGTTTTCCACTTCTTCCTGGATGAGAAGAATGATGAGAGACCGAAGCGCTGGTCGTGCTTAAACCGACAACCAGCGCTTCAGCGAGCGACCGTTACTGCAGCTGTGCCGGCGTGTAGTAACCGCTGTCGATGAGCACCTGCTGATAGTTCGCCTTGGTGACAACTGTTGGCTGGAACAGATAGGTCGGCACGGTGATGACCTTATTGTTGTAGCTCTTGTCGTCATTCGTCTCCGGCTTTTTGCCGGTCAGGATGTCGTTGGCCATGACCGAAGCTTGGTCGGCGAGCTTGCGCGTGTCCTTGTAGATGGTCGAGTACTGCTGGCCAGCGATGATCGACTTGACTGATGCGGCCTCGGCATCCTGGCCGGTGATGATCGGCAGCGGCTTGGCGGACGATCCGTAACCCGCACCCTGCAGCGCCGAAATGATGCCGATCGACATACCGTCGTAGGGCGAGAGCACGCCGTCGAGGCTCGCGCCGTCCGAATACGACTTCGCAATCAGGTTCTGCATGCGGGCCTTGGCGGTTGCGGGATCCCATTGCAGCGTGGCGACCTGAGTGAAACCAGTCTGGCCACTCTTCACGACGATGGAGCCGTCGGCAATGTAAGGCTTGAGGGTATCCATCGCGCCGTTGAAGAAGAACGTGGCGTTGTTGTCGTCAGGACTACCGGCGAACAGCTCGACGTTCAGCGGACCCTTCTTGTCGGTCTTCTTGCCATTCGCGTCGAGCAGCCCGAGGCCGGTCAGCAGGCTGCTGGCCTGGTCCACGCCTACCTTATAGTTGTCGAACGAGACGTAATAATCGACATTCTTGCTGCCGGTGAGCAGGCGGTCATAAGAGATGACCTTGATGCCGGCCTTGGCCGCGGCATCGAGCTGATCGCTGAGCGAACCACCGTCGATGGACGCGACAATCAGAATTTTCGCGCCCTTGGTGATCATGTTGCTCACCTGGAGAACCTGCTGCGGAATCTTGTTGTCGGCGTACTCGAGGTCGACCTTATAGCCGAGCTTTTCGAGATCTTGCTTCACGGCGTCGCCGTCCTTGATCCAGCGCTCGGAGACCTTGGTCGGCATCGCAACGCCGACCAGCGCGCCCTTGTTATCAGATGATGCCGACGCGCTATCCGAGCCCCCGCGCCCGCCCGAGCAGGCGGCGAGCGAAAATGCCAAACCCATCGTTGCGATGCCGATCAGTAATGTTTGTGCCTTCACGGTGAGTACCTTTCAGTTGATTTCAGGACGTCTTCATCGGTGTGGTGCTGATCGGTCCACATTGTCCGGGTGCGGATCCGTACGCTGCCCTGGAAACAGGCGGCCAGTTTTTCTTTTAATCGTCTAAGCCAGAATCATCGAAGCCACACTGCTTTCCGGCAGCGTTAGCACTTGTTGCCAGAAGGCAGCAACCGCGCTTATTCAATCGTCCCAGTCTGGCTCCGTGGGCAGGACGTAGCGCGCCGCATTGAGATCGCCTTTCGATGGATGGAATGTTCTTTACTGGGACGCGCGTCATCGCTTATCTTGTCTGAGTAATAGACTATCGACGCAATCCTCATGCGTCAACGACCACTCGCGAAACTACCAGGAGCAGATATGAGCATCGCGCTTAAGATCACATCCGCAGGCGTTTTAACCGCGTTAATGGCGTGTAGTGGACACGTTTTCGCCGCAGAAGCAAGTCGCGCTGCAGCAGGACAGCTCAAAGATGGCACGAACGTCGACGCGATTACACTGAGTAATTCGCACGGGGTCAGAGCGAGGATCCTCGCCTATGGCGCCACGCTGCAATCGCTTATCGCACCGGACCGCAACGGCAAACCGGCGGACGTCATTCTGGGCTACGACGATCTGAGTTCTTACGTCGATCATCCCAACTTCTTTGGTGTAACCGTGGGACGCTACGCTAACCGCATCGCCGGCGGCCGATTTGCGTTGGACGGCAAAACCTACCAGCTGCCGCTCAACGACAAGACCAACAGCCTGCATGGCGGTGGCAACGGTTTCGATAAAGTTCTCTGGAAAGTCGTTGCGGTGAAGAACGGTCCTGTGGCCAGCGTCGTTCTCTCGCATCACAGCGCAGACGGTGACTCGGGCTACCCCGGCAATCTCGATGCCACCGTTACATACACGCTCGACGAGAGCGGCAACCTCGGCATCCGGTTCGAGGCAAAAACGGACAAGCCCACCATCGTCAATATGACGAACCACGGCATCTTCAATCTCGCCGGCGAAGGTTCGCCCGGTGGCGCGATGAATCAGCGCCTCACCATTCCGGCAAGCGCGATCACGCCCGTCAACGCTACGCTGATACCGACCGG
>CAIKJM010000605.1 GCA_903827735.1 uncultured Rhodanobacter sp.
CCGCACCATCAACTTCGACATCAAGCGCGCCGAAGGCTACAAGGCGTTCTGCAACAAGCTATGGAACGCCGCGCGCTTCGTGCTGATGAACGTGGCGGAAGGTGAGATTGCCGAACCCTCTAGCGCGCCAGCCACCGAAGCGGAGCGCTGGATCCTCACCCGCCTCAAGCAGACGCTCGGCGACGTCGAGCAGCACTTCGCCAGCTACCGTTTCGACCATCTGGCGCAGGCGCTGTACGAGTTCGTCTGGAACGAGTTCTGCGACTGGTTCCTGGAGCTGTCCAAGCCGGCGCTGGGTGGCGACGATGCGGACGCCGCCGCGTCCACCCGCCGTACCTTGCTCGTTGTGCTGGAATCGGTGCTGCGCGCACTGCATCCGATCATCCCTTTCATTACAGAAGAGATCTGGCAGGAGTTGCCATCAAGTGCAAAGAGCGCGGCGGTATCCGCGTCGAATACTTCAGAAAAACTCATTCTGAAGTGTGCCTACCCGCGCGCCGAAGATTACGCCGGCGACGACGCCGCCACCGCCGAGATCGAATGGTTCAAGAACGTGCTTAGCGGCATCCGCCGCATTCGCTCGGAAATGAATATCTCGCCGGCGAAAATCATCCCGCTGCTGCTCGCCGACGGCGACGCCAACGATCGCACGCGCATCGCCAAATTCGCTGCGCAAATCAGCTTCCTCGCCCGCGTCGAAGCGCCCCATTGGATCGAAAAAGGGGCAGAGGAACCCGCCGCCGCGGCGGCAGTCGTCGGCGCACTGCGCGTGATGATTCCGCTGGCCGGCCTGATTGACCTCGGCGCGGAAAAGGCCCGCATGGCCAAGGAAATCACCCGCATCGAAACCGAAATCAAAAAGTGCGAAGGCAAACTCAACAACGCCAACTTCGTCGCCAATGCGCCTGCAGAGGTGGTACAGCAGGAGCGCCAGCGCATCACCGACTGGACCCAGCAGATCAGCGCCCTGCGCGAGCAGGCGCAGAAGCTGGGGTAATCAACATGCAGCCCGGGAAGGATTGCCGGCGGGATAAAGCCGTCCGAATGCATGAGGTCATAGGCGTCACGCAAGGATGGCCATGAGGTTTGCAGAAAGCGGCGTCACGGCTGATCGTCGATACGAGGCGTTCAGGACAACATGCCTTTCCTGGCTTTTTCTGCTGCTTATTCCGGTGCTGCTGCACCTGCCCGCTCTGATCGGCAGCATCAGTCCAGACCCGATGTTTTTTACCGCGACGGTAGGAGATATCGGGCACCGACACGCCGGTAGTCCGTGGATCGATCCCAATACGGGTTTTCAGGCACAGGCACTGGGCAAGCTGTCGGCCGATCTCTGGTTGCAGGGCAGGCTTCCTTGGTGGAATCCCTACAACGGCCTTGGCCTGCCCCTGGCGGCCGAAGCTCAGCCGGCATCTTTTTTTCTGCCGTTTGTGCTGCTGCTCCACTTTCGCTCCGGCGGCATTTGGCTGGAGCTGTTGTTGCAGATGATTGCCGGCGCCTGCACGCTCGGCTTTCTGAGGCGACTGGAATTGACGCCGCTGGCAGCTTTTGTGGGAGCCGTTTTGTTCGAGCTCAACGGCACGTTTGCTTGGCACGGTGCCCCCATCGCTTCGCCCGTCGCGTTTCTACCCATGCTGCTGCTAGGCGTGGAGATGCTACGCGCTCGTGTGGTCGAGGGGCGCGCCGGAGGGTGGTGGCTCATTCCGCCGGCTCTCGCATGGTCAATTTACGCGGGCTTTCCCGAAATTGCCTACATCGACGGGCTGTTTGTTGGCCTATGGTCAATTGGGCGATTGAGCGGCCTGAGAAATAGCCAACGCGCACGATTCTTCGGAAAGCTGATCGCGGCAGCATTAATCGGCTTGCTGCTTTCGCTGCCGCTGATCGTACCTTTCGCCGAGTACATCGCGCGTGCGTATATCGGTCCTCACGACGCTGCATATGCCCATGCAAGGCCACCGTTCGCCACCCTGTCTCTCTACCTGATGCCGTGGTTGTTCGGGCCGATATTTTCGTTTAACGATCCGTCGAGCGTTGTGTACGCCACCTGGAGCAGCATTGGAGGCTATTTCACTGCAGCTCAGCTCCTACTGGCTTTGATGGCTCTCGTCGTAAGTCGACGTGGCCTGAGATTCGTGTTGCTGGCATGGATCATCATTTGCATGGCGAAGTCTTTCGACCTTCGCCCGATCAGCGATCTTTTCAACCTTGTTCCGATGATCAAATCCGCAGCCTTTTCCCGCTACGCAACGGCGTCGTGGGAGTTTGCTGGCGATGTACTGATAGCTTTTGCGATCGATGGCATACACCGAAGACAGAGGATCGTCCCAAGCCATATTGTCGTGGTCATTGCAGTCGTCGGACTGATTGTGGCCGGTGCCCTCTGGTCGCAGCAAGAAACCTTGCGAGCACTATTACAAATCCATGGGTACCGCCAATATTTTCAAATCGCCGTGGGCTGGCTCACTGTTTCATGCGCTGCCGTTGCGATAACGGTTATTCGCACGCGGCGCCGGCACAACGTGTTGCGAATTCTGGTTTGCCTGATGGTTTTTGACGCATGCCTCGCTTACGCGATGCCCATCCGTAGCGGCGTCAAGCGTTTGCAGAGGCACGAGACGGGTGTCGACTTTCTCGACAAGCACCTGGGGGTTCAGCGGATCTACACCCTCGGCCCGCTGGCACCAAACTACGGGGCTTTCTTTCGTATCGCGCAGATAAACCATAACTATTTGCCGGTATCGCAAGATTGGGTCGACCATATCCACAGTAGTCTCGACTCAGACGCCGACCCCATCATTTTCAATGGCTATTACGGCCATACGAATGCGTCGAAACAGCTCATTGCGAGACTGGACGCCTACGAATCGCTCGGCGTGAAATATGTTCTCGCGCCGCCTGGGACCGATCCCTTTGCCGAATCCTCAGCGCCATCCAGCGACCCACAGCAGGGTGGCGAAACCGCGCTTGCTATGAAAAGCGCTTCATCGATGACCGTGAGCTGGCTGCTTGCGTCAACCGATTCGGGCCGTTCCGTTCAAGCAGTGACCGTTGTCGTCGGCAACGCCGATGGCCGTTCCGATGGCTTGCTCGCAGCAAAGGTATGCACGGATAGTGGCGTGTGTTCGCGCGGGGCCACTGACGTGAAAGGCGCCATCGACCATGCGCCAGTCAGCATTGAACTCGACGAGCCGCTGCTCCTCCCCGAGACGAACAATGCACAGCGAATCAAGGTCACGTTGGAATACCAACGCGCCACGTCGCCAGTAGAGCTATTGGAGATGTTGACCAACGTCTCGCGACTGGTTGAGGTGGATGGTAGGAGCGTTTCCAGCGCGCCTTCAGTCGCCCTTGTTTATCAGGCGCAGGTCAGAAATGGCGTCACTCGGGTGTACAGCGGTGCGGACATGTCTATCTATGCACTGCGCAATGCCGCACCGTATTTCGAAGATCCATCGGGAGTGTGCAGTCTGCGTTTTGCGGAGCGTGAATCGTTGTCAGTGGATTGCCGCGCTCCCAGTCAGCTGATCAGGCGGGAGGCTTTCTATCCCGGCTGGCAGGCGCGTATCGATGGCCACGAGAATCCTGTTTTCCGCGGCAACGATATGTTCCAGCATCTGGACATTCCCAAAGGCCAGCACACCATCGTTTTCCGCTACTACCCGAGCCGCAGTTGGCTGATTCTCGTTGGGTTTACTCTTGGATGTTGCTTGTGGCTGACGGGAATTTGGCACGAGCAAAAACGCCGCAGGCTCGCTTAGCCAGCCATCAGCTCCAGCACCATCACGATCGCATCTTCGCGGCCGTTCTTCGCCGGGTAGTAGCGCGGCCGTTTTCCGATGTCCTTGAAGCCCAGAGACTCGTACAAGTTCTTGGCCAGCGGGTTGGACGGCCGCACTTCGAGGAACACGCGCTCAGCGCCGTTCCAGCGGGCGATATCCAGCAGGCGGCGCAACAGATGCCGTCCCAACCCCTGGCCGCGATAGTCCGGAGCGATGCAGATATTGAGTACGTGCGCTTCGCCGGCACCCGTCGAGAGAATGCCGTAACCGGCAATCAGTGCGTCTACGCACAGCACCCAGCAGGGATGGCCGGCGCGCAAGCAGTCGGCAAACACGCCCTGTGACCAGGGAAAATCGTAGGAAGCATTTTCCAGCTCGCTGACCCGGGAAAGATCATCGCTGCGCATCGCACGAACCTGGATCACGGGCTTGACGACCGCCGCCATCGCTCAGCGCTCCGCTGCAGCCAGCGCTCGGCGCAAATTGCGCAGCGCGCTCCAAAGCCGCCGTTTGGCGTCGGCAGCAATCAATACGTGTGACAGCTCGTCGGCCAGCACGATTTGTGCGCTCTGCATCGCGGCAGCGGGCAAAGCTCGCCCCAGCGCATGCGCCTGGGCCTCGCCGAAAACCAGATAGGCGCGTGCGTGCGGCACGTCGGCCAGCTGACCGCCAGTCACCCGCACGCGTCCGGCCCGCGCCAGCGTCGAGCCGCAGGCGTTGAGCAGACGGCCCAGCAGGTCGAGCTCGCGAGTCGCGCAGCTTTCGGGCAACACCACCACGCAGGCGACGCCGGCTGCCAGATCGGGTAGCGGCATCGACGACTCCGTGCCATTCGCTGCCGCACGCGTCGCGCGGCGCACCCACGGCGTTACGCCCAGCGCCCGCAGTACTCGGGAGCGCTGGCTTATCGCGGTGGGCTGAGCTGTAGGCACGCTCACGCCGCGCTCCGGCGAACCCGGCGGCGATGCGTGGCCAACCGGCACATGGTCCACGTCGGCCCGGACAGCAGATACAAAGTGAAACCGACGAACAGCACCCATGCCGTATCGAGCACCAGCAGGCCGAGCAGCAGCACCGCGCCGACCATCCAGCCGAACGGCACACGGCCGCGCTCGCCCATCGGCAGCGACTTGAAGCTGAAATAGCGAAACCGGCTGACCATCAGCAGACCCACGATCACCGCGACCACCGGCGTGATAAAACAAAATTCGCTTCCCGGCAGACCAGTCTTATCGACCACCCACACGAACGACATGCACACCGCCGCCGCCGCCGGGCTGGCCAGCCCCTGAAAATAGCGCTTGTCGGCCACTCCGACCTGGGTATTGAAGCGCGCCAGCCGCAGCGCCGCGCAGGCAACGTAAATAAAGGCCGCAGCCCAGCCCAGCTTGCCCCACAGCGGGCCAAAATCCTTCAATGTGGCCAGCGACCAGGCGTACATCACCAGCGCCGGCGCCATGCCGAAGCTGATAAGGTCGGACAACGAGTCGTACTGCACGCCGAATTCGCTCTGCGTGCCCGTAAGCCGAGCCACACGGCCGTCCAGACCGTCCAGCACGGCGGCCATGAAAATCGCCACGGCCGCGTCGGTGTAGTGACCGCCGATGCTGGCAATAATCGCGTAAAAGCCGGCGAACATCGCCCCGGTAGTAACCAGGTTGGGCAACAGGTAAATGCCGCGATGAGGCGGCTGGCGGGCGGGCATCGCGTCGTTCATGAAACAATCCGTGACAGCATGCGCGCAGTGTAAACCATCGGTCGCTTGAGTCCGGACGGTGGTGGATGTTAACTAGACAGCCGGATCGGCCTCGTGCCATACCCTTGCACCGCGTTCGCTCATCGTTTGTCGTCGAATAACCCAGGGAGAAAACCATGAACCGTTCGATGATTGCGCTGGCGCTGCTGCTGACGGCTCCGCTGATCAGTGCCCAGGTCTACAAATGGAAGGATGCCAACGGCACGGTGCATTACTCGCAAACGCCACCGCCCAGCGGCGGTACCAAGTTCAAGGAAGTAAAGCCCGATACGTCGGTACCCCCCACGCCCGCGGCCAGCACGGCGCCGCCCGCAGCCCCCGCAGCCACGGCACAACCGGCCGCGACCACCATGGCCGACACCCCGGAAAACCGCGCGAAGCTTTGCGCCTCGCTGCAGACCAATCTGGCCGCGCTGCAAAGCGCGGCTCCGGTCGTCATGCAGCAGGGTGGCAAGCAGACCGCGCTGGACGACAGCGCGCGCAAGCAGCAGGCCAGCGCGACGCAGGCGCAGTACCAGCAGTACTGCGCCAAGTAAATTCCGTAATTCCGGGCAACGCCGGCTGCGAGAGCGGCCGCTGAAGGCTGTCGACCGAAAGCGCTTCGACCGGCAGCGCCAGCAGACCGCTACAATTGGCGTCTTTCATTACGCCGGAACGCCCGCATGCGCCTCAGCCAATTCCACCTGGCCACCGTCAAGGAAGTCCCCGCCGACGCCGAAATCGCTAGCCATCGGCTGATGCTGCGTGCCGGCATGATACGTCGGCTGGCGTCCGGCCTGTACACCTGGTCGCCGCTGGGCCTGCGCGTGCTGCGCAAGGTGGAAAAGGTCATACGCGAGGAAATGGACCGCGCCGGCGCGATAGAAATGCTGATGCCGACCATCCAGCCCAAGGAGCTGTGGGAGGAAACCGGACGTTGGGCAAAGTTCGGCCCCCAGCTGCTGAAGATCAAAGATCGCAAGGAGCAGGAGTTCTGCTACGCCCCCACCGCCGAAGAAGTGGTGACCGATTACGCGCGCAACGAGCTGAAAAGCTACAAGCAGCTGCCGGTCAACTTCTACCAGATCCAGACCAAGTTCCGCGACGAAATCCGCCCCCGCTTCGGCGTGATGCGCGCACGCGAGTTCCTGATGAAGGATGCCTACTCGTTTCATCTCACGCAGGAATCGCTGGCCGAAACCTATCAGGCGATGTATGAGGCCTATACCCGCATCTTCACCCGTTTGGGCCTGACCTTCCGCGCGGTGCAGGCCGATACCGGCGCCATCGGCGGCAACGCCAGCCACGAGTTTCAGGTGCTGGCCGACTCGGGCGAGGACGCCATCGTGTTTTCCGATGGCTCCGACTACGCCGCCAATATGGAGAAGGCCGAAGCGCGGGCGCCTGCCGCCGAACGCCCTACGCCGAGTGCCGAACTGCAGCGCGTCGACACACCGAAACAGCGCACCATCGACGAAGTGTCTGCGTTCCTCCAGGTGACACCACAGCATTGCGTCAAAACCCTGCTGGTGCGCGGCCGCGACGGACTCGTCGCGCTGTGCCTGCGCGGCGACCACGAGATCAACGAAGTGAAGGCCGGCAAGCTGGCCGAGTTGCCGGATGAATCGGTGCTGGCCTCGGAAGAGGAAATCCGTGCCGCCACCGGCACGCGTCCCGGCTTTATCGGCCCGGTTGGCCTGCCCGATGCCATCCCGGTCATCGTCGATCGCGATGCCGCCGTGCTGGCCGATTTCGTCTGCGGCGGCAACGCCGACGGCACCCACTACACCGGCGCCAACTGGCTGCGTGATGCGCGCGTTACCCGCGTAGCCGACCTGCGCAACGCGGTCGAAGGCGACGCGTCGCCCGATGGAAAGGGAACGCTGCACATCGCCCGCGGCATCGAAGTCGGCCACGTGTTTCAGCTGGGCCAGAAATACGCCGAGGCGCTCAAGGCCACGGTCATCGACGACCAGGGCAAGCCGCAGGTGCTGACCATGGGCTGCTACGGCATCGGCGTCAGCCGCATCGTCGCGGCGGCGATCGAGCAGCGGCACGACGATGCAGGCATCGTCTGGCCCGACGCCATGGCCCCGTGGCGCGTCGCCGTGTGCATCATCAATCCGAAGAGCCTGCCGGAAGTCAGCGCGGCGGCCGAGGCGCTGTACCAGTCGCTGTCCGAACGCGGCATCGAAACGGCGCTGGACGACCGCGGCTTGCGCCCGGGCGGCATGTTTGCGGACATCGAGCTGATAGGTATTCCACATCGCGTGGTGGTGAGCGAGCGTGGACTGGCCGCCGGCACGTTGGAATATCGCGGCCGCCAGGACGCCGATAATCGCGCCATCACCCAAGACGAGCTGTTCGAACTGCTCGGTTAACTCGGTTATTCAAGCAACGCCGCTGCCGAGTCGTCTCGCCGCTCTCGCACCGCCCTCGCTTCCAACACCCGGAAAAACGGCCGCCTTGAGCGGCCGTTTTTCTCTGCGTTATTGGCGGCACAAGTGCTTTTTCAATATCCGGCGTTAACGATTTATAGCCAGCTGCATAATCGGCAGCGCATTTAAAAACCGGAACATTTTTGCACCAGTCTTTACAACCGTTTGATAAATCAGCCAGAATCAACGGGGCAAGACCATTAACCGGGTTCGGCTTCCCCGCTTATCTGCCGCCCTCTCCATATAAACACATCTAATTAATCGATCCAGTGATCTCGCTAAGAGATCCTTACCCCCGGATACCCACATGGCCGTCGATATCAAAAACCTCAATCACTCCCAGCTCAAAGACCTGATCAGCAAGGCGCAGATTCGCCAGAATGAATTGAGCAAGGAAAAAATCATCAAGCTGCGCGACAAGGTTCTCGCGCTGATCAAGGCCGAGGGTTATACCTTCGAGGAAGTGTTTGGTCAGGGCCGCGGCAAGGCCAAGCGTGCCAGCAGCCCCGTTGCGCCGAAATATCGCAATCCGGCCAACCCTGCTCAAACCTGGTCTGGCCGCGGCAAGCGCCCGCACTGGTTCAGCGATGCGCTGAAAGCCGGCAAGAAAGAAAAAGATCTCGCGATCTGATTTCCGGTCTACGACCAATCGACCGAACGTTGATTATCATTGTGCCATCTCGAGATAAGAACGCCGGCTATCAGCCGGCGTTTTTTATTGGCGACAGCCGCCGTGTCTTCGTAACACACAAGAAAATACGTCGATGGTTACAACGACCGTCGCGGCGAAACCAGCAGTTCGCCAAACATCAGCCCGCCGACCAGGGACACCAAAAGGGTCACCAGCAGCAAACCGGTATCCATGCCCAATGAGGTATCGCGCTGGAGCAGAAACGACATGCTGCGAAAACCCACGCTGCCCGGCACCAGCAGGATAATCCCCGGCTCGCGAATCAACGCACCGGGCCGATGCGCGTAGCGCGCATACGAATTGGCCATCGCGCTGAGCAAAAAGCCGCCGAGAAAAACGCCAAAAGGCGCTGCTGGCAGCGACCCGGAAATGCGGCCGCCCCAGCGCGTGGCAAGATAACCGACGATCACCGCACCCATCACGATCAGCCAGTCGCGGCGCGCAGCGCGAAACAAGATGGCGAAGCCGAACGCACCGACCAGCAGGGCCGGCAGCTCCGTCCAGCCCGGCAGCGGCGGCAGGGCGTAATCGCGCGGCTCGATACCCACCGCCGCGCACAGCGTGGTCGCCGCCACCGTACCGAAGGTGAGCTTGAGCAACGTCGCCACCGCGCCGCCCATGCGCGCCATGCCGGCCACCAGGTGCTGGCTGGAGATCTCGCGTACCGCCGTAGTGAGCGACATGCCCGGCACCAGCACGATCAGGCTGGCCAGCACCACCGACTTGATCGCCAGCGGCACCACGAACGCACTGACGACGGTTGCCACCGTGGTCGCCACCAGCGCGCAGATCGCATCGCTGGCAATCGACAGCTGCGGCCGCTTGGCTGCCAAAACGGTAATGCTGCCAATGATCAACCCAATAAAGGCCGCGGTCAGCAGATCCGGCCAGGCGCTGTGCAGAAACAGCGCGACCACGCACGCCGCCGACAGTCCATAAGTGGCGACGACGGCGGCCTGCGCGCGACGCGAATCGGGCCGCCCCAGTGCGCGCAGTCGCTGGAAACCTTCGCGCAGACCGATTTCACCGGCAATCACCTGATCGGCGATGTCATCGGCCTCGCACAGGCGCGCCAGGTTCACGTCACCGGGCGCCAGACGCATCACCTGCGTGGTTTGCGCCACGCCCTCCTCGCCCTGCCCCAGGTCGGTAAACGAAATAATGACGGCGGTGGGGCTGGACCACACGTCCGCGCTCAGACCCAGCCGCTGCGCGGAACTGGAAATGGCCATCTCCAGGCGCGGCGAGGCGGTGCCGTATTGATGCAGCCGTCGCGTCAGCTCGAGCAAAAAGGCGATGCGCGTGCTGATCGCCGTCGTCGCAAACGACGGATGAATACTCGCCGTGCTGACCGCACTCGCGCTCATGTCGCCGCGCGCACCTGCAGCGTGGTGCCATCGACGGCAATCACTTCAACCAGGCTCCCCAGCGGCAGATCCGGTCCGTTGACCAGCCACTGGCCGTCGCCGACGCGCGCCTTGCCGCGGCCGTTGACGATCGGCTCAATCAGCTCGTAGCGCTGGCCAATCATGCGCTCGCCGCGACGATTGAGCGTTTCGCTGCCCGGCTCACGTTTGTCCAGCTTCGGCCGCAGCACGCGCGCGTAGAGTACGCAGGCGGCGAACGCTAGCAGCGCAAACAGCACGGCCTGAATCAGCAGCCCGAGCGGGGGTACCATCAGCAGCACCACGCCAACAGCCGCCGCGGCCAGACCGATCCACAGCAGAAAATAACCCGGCAGCAGCACCTCGCTACCGATCAGCAGCAGCGCGAGTATCCACCACAGGTAATGCGCAGGAAACGCCATGACGGATCCTCAACGCAGCGGTGGTTGGAACGGCGTCGACACCGGCGGCTGCGCGATGGACCGCTGCTGCTGGCCCAGCGACTCTTTCGCCAGCTCGGCGATGCCAGCCAGCGACCCCAGAATGCCGGTAGCCTCGATCGGCAGCAGCAGCATTTTCTGGTTCGGCGATTTGGCCATTTCTTTCAGCGCCTCGACGTAGTTGTTGGCGACGAAATAGTTCAGCGCGTTGACGTTGCCGCCGGAGATCGCGTCGGACACCATCGTGGTCGCCTTGGCTTCGGCTTCGGCGGAGCGCTCGCGCGCCTCGGCGGCGCGGAACGCCGCTTCTTTCTCGCCCTCAGCCGCCAGGATCACCGACTGCTTTTCGCCCTCAGCCTTAAGAATCGCCGCCTGCCGGAAACCTTCCGCGTCGAGAATATTCGCGCGCTTCTCGCGCTCGGCTTTCATCTGGCGCGCCATCGCGTCGATCAGGTCGCGCGGTGGCGCGATGTCCTTGATCTCGATGCGGTTGACCTTGACGCCCCACGGATGCGTCGCCTCATCCACCACGCGCAGCAGCTTCGCATTGATGCCGTCGCGCTGGCTCAGGCTTTCGTCCAGGTCCATCGAACCGAGCACGGTACGGATATTGGTCATGATCAGCGCCAGCGAGGCCTGCTCCAGGTTGGAGACTTCGTACGCCGCTTTGGACGCATCCAGTACCTGGTAGAACACCACGCCGTCGACGCGCACCACCGCGTTATCCTTGGTGATCACGTCCTGCGAGGGCACGTCGAGCACTTGCTCCATCATGTTGATCTTGCGCCCGACCGTTTGATAGATCGGAATCAGCAGATGCAGTCCCGGGCTCAGCGTATGCGTGTATCGGCCGAAGGTTTCCACCGTCCACTCGAAACCCTGCGGCACGATGCGAACCAGCCTCGACAGCACGATAAAAACCACCACCACGATAACCAGCGCGAGAATCTGACCTGTACCCATGACCTGTCCCCTACCGTGACCAAGGCATCAGTATAGGTGAGCTGTTGTGACGCGCGCCGCTGTGTCAATTCGAGGTTTAACGCAATGTGGTCTGCGGCAGCAGCAGGGTGACACGCAGGCCACCATCCTCGCGATTGGCCAAGAGCACACGGCCGCCGTGCGCCTCGGCAATTTCGCGGGTCAGTGCCAGGCCCAGGCCGGTGCCCGCGCGTTTGGTGGAATAAAACGGCAGCAGCGCCTGCGCTAGCACGGTGTCCGTCATGCCAGGACCACGGTCGGCAACTTCGATGCGCAACTCGCGGCCGACTTCCGTAATCGATAGCGTGACATCGTCTTCGCCGCTGCCGGACTCGTGCGCGTTCTTGATCAGGTTGATCAGCACCTGCTCGATCTGCACGGCATCAAAATAGCCCGGCCGCGTCGGCGCGGGCGACGCCAGTCGGTACTGGCAGTGCAGCGACAATCCTTCCAGGAACGGCGTCCATTCCACGGCGACCGACTGCGGCGTCGGCAGCTTGGCGAAGCTGGCGTAGCCCGAAATGAAGCTGTGCAGATGCTTGGCGCGCTCGCTGATGGTGGCGAACACGCCCGGCAGCCGATCGACATTGCCACGTCGCGCCAGCTCCGCACCGGAATGGGCGAGCGAGGAAATCGGCGCCAGCGAGTTGTTGAGCTCGTGGCTGATCACGCGGATCACCCGCTTCCACGTTGCCACTTCCTGCCGCGACAGCTCGCGCGTCATGCGCCGGAACAGCTGCAAACGATGCGGCCGGCCCTGCAGTCGGAACGCACGCTGCGAGATGTGGAACGTTTCCTCGCTGCCGTCCATTTCCACGCTGAGCAGCGCATCTTCGCCGTCTTCCACCGCGCGGCGCAGCGCCTCCGGTGCGTCATCCAGCAGGCGAGCAAATTCCAGCCCATGCAGGCTGCGTCCTTCGTTGAACAAATGCCGCGACGCGATATTGGCGTACGCCACCCGACCGATGCTGTCAGTCAGCACCAGGGCTACCGGCGTGTTCTGCACCACGGTATCCAGCAGCAGCTCGCGCTGCGCCAGATGCTGGCGCTGCTCGCGCAGGGTCTGGCCCAGCGCGTTGTGCATCTGGATCAATTCGCCCAGCTCATCGCGGCGATGAATGCCAATCGAAATGCTGAAATCGCCATCGCGATAACTGGCCACTGCACCTTCCAGCGCGCGCAGCAGCCGACTCACCGGCGCCATCGCCTGCCCTGCCAGCCAGAACGCCAGCAACAACAGCAGCACTGCACAGATGCCGAGCGCGCCGTAGATGCCCAGATGGATCACCGGCAGCGCGTTGGCGGCAGTGGCCGGCGCCGAAGGATCCTTCACCGTGAGCTCGGTCTGCATCCAGACCAGCAGCTGCGGCAGCGGCCACTGCGTGACACCGGCATAGATCAGCGCCCCTGCCACGCTGGCCAGCGCCAGCAGCAGGGTCAGCCGCGTGCGCAGCGAGTTCAGCCAGCGCCACATGCGGCATGCCTCACGAATGGAGCGAACGTCGCGACATCATTTAGCCGTCCGGGTGCCATCACGCTGGCGCTGCCAGCCCGTAGCGCTCCATGCGTCGATACAGCGCCTGCCGCGACAGGCCAAGGCTCTGCGCCGCGCGGCTGACCACACCGTCGGCCTTGTGCAACGCCGCCTCGACGGTTTCGCGACTGGGCTCATCGAGATTGCGCGTGGCGGTGGAAATATGAGGCGCCAGATTGAGCAGCTCGGGCGTAATTGGTCCGTTGCCCGAAAGTAGCGCCGCGCGCTCGATCGCATTCTTCAGCTCGCGCACGTTGCCCGGCCACGGATAGTTGAGCATCGCGTCGCGCGCAGCATCGCCCAGCTCGGCGCGACCATCGAGAAAAAATTCGGCCAGTGGCAGGATGTCGTCGCTGCGCTCGGTCAGCGGCGGCAGATTCACTTCGATCACGTTGAGGCGGTAATACAGATCCTCCCGGAAGGTGCCGGCACGGATCATGGCTTTGAGATCGGCATTGGTCGCGCTGAGCACGCGCACCTTGACCTGCCGCGTGCGGCCGGAGCCCAGCCGCTCGAACTGGCCGGTTTCCAGCACGCGCAGCAGCTTCATCTGCCCCGGCAGCGGCAGGTTGCCGATTTCGTCCAGAAACAGCGTGCCGCCGTCGGCCAGCTCGAAGCGACCCTCGCGCGCCTTGTTGGCGCCGGTGTAGGCACCCGCATCGGCGCCGAACAGTTCGGCCTCGATCAGCTCGCCCGGCAGCGCGCCGCAGTTCACCGCAATAAAGGGCCCCCGCCGCACGGCCGAATTGGCGTGCACGATCGCCGCGATGCGCTCTTTGCCAGTGCCGTTGGGGCCAGTGATCAGCACCGGTACGTCGGCTTTGGCCACCTGGCAGGCCAGTTCCAGCGTGCGCGCCATCGCCTCGGAGGCAAATACCAGATTATCCAGTTCGTATTTGCCCTGCAGCGCCTCGCGCCGGCGCTTGCGCTCGCGCCTCGTGCGCGTGACTTCGCGATTGGACTCGGACAGTTCGAGCAGGTTTTCGACCGTGGCGATCAGCTTGTTGTCGTCCCACGGTTTGGCCAGATAATCCGCGGCGCCGGCCTTGACCAGCTCCACCGCGGTTTCCAGATGCGTCCATGCGGTGAGCAGAATCACCGGTAGATCCGGATGCTGTTCGCGGATCGCCCGGAACAGCGCCACGCCCTCCTCGCCCGACGTGGTATCGGCGGTGAAGTTCATGTCCTGGATCACCACGTCGATGGCCTCATGCTGCAGCATGGCCAGGCCCTCGTTCGGCGTCAGCGCGGTGAGCGGCCGGATGTCATGCAGGGACAAAGCCAGCGACAGCGCCTCGCCCACGGCCGGGTTGTCGTCGATGATGAGTACGCTACGCGTCATTTTTTTTCTGCACATGCGGACATAGATGCCGCTCCGGCCGCAAAGGTTTGCATGACTATCGGACTACTGGCCAGCGATGGCAACGAAATCGATGTGTGATGTCGTTCATCAAGGACTTTAGGTGATTAGGGCGCGGCGGGAGAAATGACGTGCGCGTAGTCGGTCGCAGCCACAGCGACTTCCACGAATGCGCCGCCGCGCAGCAGCCGCAGCTTCACTGGCGCGGGCCGGCTGGCACGAAACCGATCCATCAATTCGCTGACGTGTTTGACCGGCGTACCGTCGACCACCGTGATCACATCGCCGACCTGCAGACCCCACAGCGATTCGGGAAAGACCTTGGTCACCGTAATGCCCGTGGTCTTACTCGACGACAGCTGCAGCGCGTGGCCGGGGTTACGCCAGCTCAGGCTATCGTCGGTCGTGTGTTCGTAGGTAAACCAGCCGCTGTCCTTTGACGGCGACGGCGGAGGTGGTGCCGAAGGCGGAGATGGCGTGGATGTTATTGCAGGCGGTGGCGGTGGCGGTGGCGGAGGTGGAGTCGGTGGTGTTGGCGAAATGACCTGGCCGTATTCCGCCGCCGTCACGCTCAACGCAAGCATCGCGCCCGAGCGGCGGACATGCAGCACCACGGTCGCCGGCTTGCTGGCACGCAGCCAGTTCATCAACTCGCTGACATGCTTCAAGGGATGATCGTCTACCGCAGCGATCACATCGCCCTCGTGCAGGCCCCATACGGGCTCGGCGCCGACCTTGGTTACCGTGATGCCCGAGGCGTCATCCGAATGCAGCTTCAGCGCATGGTCGGCGATGCGCCAGCTTAGGCTGTCGTCCGAATTGAGCTGATAGACCCATCCGGCGAGCGCCGGCTGTGCCAGTGCACTGACCAAGACGACCATGCCGCCGAGTAGCAAACGTCTCATCACCGTTCCTCCGTCGACCCGAGCAAAAGCGCCGACCGGGTCGAACCCGGCCAGCGCGTCCGATTCAACCGGCCGCTGCTGCCGGATGCGCCGGAGCCTTGCCGGCTTTCACCGACGCAATCCACGCATTGACGCGCGTTTCCAGCACGTCCAGCGGCAGCGCGCCGCCGTTGAGGATCTCGTCGTGGAACGCACGAATATCGAATTGACTGCCCAACTCCTTTTTCGCCCGTGCGCGCAGTTCGAGAATCTTCAGCTCGCCCGTCTTATACGCCAGCGCCTGAGCCGGCCAGGTGATATAGCGATCGGTCTCGGCCTGCACGTCCGGCTCGTCTTCGCTGGAATGCGCATGGAAGAAGTCGACCATCTGCTGACGCGTCCAGTGCTTGTCGTGCACGCCGGTATCGAGCACTAGACGATCGGCACGCAACAGCTCATCGGACAGGCGGCCGTAATTCGACAGCGGATCCTGGTAAAAGCCGATGTCCTTGCCCAGCTGCTCGGCATACAGCGCCCAGCCTTCGATATATGCGGTGTACCCGGCCTGCTGGCGGAACGGCGGTAGCGCCGGCAGCGTTTGCGCAATGGAGATCTGCAGATGATGCCCGGGAATGCCTTCGTGATACGAGGTGGATTCAATCGTCAACACGCTGCGGTTGGCGAAGTCGCCGGTATTGACGAAAATCTGCCCGGGCCGCGAGCCGTCCGGCGTGCCCTGGTGATACTCGGCGGCCGCGGCCTCCTTCTCGCGGAAGGGTTCGACCGGCACCACCACCACCTTGGTTTTCGGCAGCAGGCCGAACAGCTTGGGCAACTGCGGCTGCATCTGCGCCAGATAGTTGCGGTAGCGGTTGAGAATATCGTCGCGCGAGGTGGCGTGCGTCTTTGGATTGGTTTTCAACGAAGCGCGAAAGCTGGCCAGATCGGCAAAGCCCTGTGACTTAGCGATGGTGGTCATCTCGCCTTCGATACGCTTCACCTCGGACAGGCCCAGCGCGTGGATCTGATCCGGGGTTTCCTTGGTGGTGGTCATCTGTTCGACGTCGAAACGGTAGATCGCGTCACCGTTCGGCAGGTTCCAAATACCCGGCTCGGCGCGCCCGTGCGGCGCATAATCCTTGGCCACGAACTGGCCGAGCTTTTCATAAGACGGGCGCACGTCGTGCTCGATCGCGGCGAGAATCGCATCGTGCAGTCGCTTTTGATCGGCCGCAGATACCGACTTCGGAAAATGCTTCAACGGCTCGGCGAATACGCTATCCATGCCGGCGGATTTCTCGATGCTGTCGATCTGCACGACCACTTTTTCCAGCACGTACTTCGGCGGCATCATCTTGTCACGCAAGCCCTGCTTCGCCACTTCCGTCACCTGATCGAACAGCTTCGGCACGGCCTTCAGGCGCGCCAAGTAGTCGTCGTATTCCTTGGTGTTGTCAAACGGAATCGAGCTGACAAAACCGGCCAGCGCGATATGCGCACCGCTCATCTGGTCCAGCGGCATCTCGTACAGCTTCAGGTCGTAGCTGCGTAGGCTGTCCTGGAGCTGGCGCACCATCAGCTGCTGGTTCAGCGCGTCGGTATCGGAAAAGCCGGTGGTATCGATCGCGCGGAACCGTTCAAGAAAGTTCATTGCGACCTTGTGCTCGCTCTGAGCATGCGCCAGCGACGCATCGCTCCACTGGCTGTTGTAGCGAAGATCGCCCAGCGTGGTCGCAAACTCGGGGCTCGTCTCCAGCTGATGCTGCCACTGCTCGGCCAGTAGCGCGTTCAGCGCCGCGACGCGGCTGGCGACATCAGTCGTCGCAGCCTGCGCGGCAGGCGCGGCCTGGACGGAGGGAACAGCGGTCACCGAACCCAGCAGGCTCGCAGCGATCCATAACGGCAGCGTTTTCATCAAGCATCTCTCCCCAAAGTGTGTACGTAGATTGTGACCGTCATCGCTCGGATCCTCCCGTGCCAGAGTGCATGGATTACACCGATCGCGTCGCCACCACCGGCGGAACGGCCGCCGCCCGCAGCGCCGGCCCCAGCACTGCCAGCTGACCCAGAATCCACAACAACAGCGCACCGATCGGCAGGTAATACAGCGGCAGACGCGGCAGCTCGTAAAACTTCATCAGCGTGAGGTTCAGCGCAAATGCCAGCAGCATGCCCAACACAATGCCGAAACTCACGATCAGGAAGTTCTCGGTCTGGAAATAGCGCAGAATGTCGCCGCGCGTGGCGCCGATGGCGCGGCGGATGCCGATGGTGCGCGTGCGCTGCTGGACCCAAAAGTTGGCCAGACCGGTGATGCCAAGCGCAGTGACGAAAAGCAGGCCTAGGCCGGAGGAGGCAAGCAGGCTGATCATCGTGGTATCGTGTTCAAAGTAGGCCTTCCGCATGTCGCTATAAGTGCGTACCAACTCGGGCGCGATTATCCGATTCGGCTCGATCCGCATCAGTTGACTCACCGCCAATTGCAGAACCGCGTGGCGATCTTGTGGGGTGCTGCGAAGCAGGAAAGTGGTCGATCTGGAGTCGGGTGGCATAGGCCAAAGCATGGCGAGCTGATTGGATCCAAACGCGTTGAGCTTTGGACGAACGAGCGTGTCGACGATGCCGATGATGCGGACTGGTTTACGCGAGCCGGTAATAATCGTCTGACCCAGCGCGTCTTTACCTGGATAGAACTTTTCGGCCAGCGCGCGACTAAGAATGGCGACGGCGACAGCGTCCCCTTTGACGAACTCATCCTGATGGAAATCCCGCCCTTCCACCAGATGCAGGCCGAGAGTATTAAGTTCACCAGCCGTCCCACCGAGTACCGCAGGCTGCAGGCAGCCCGATTGATCCAGTGATCGAGTAGACGCAAGACGTTCGAACTGCGCCAGGCTGGCGCACGCCCCATAAGAAGATTCGTCGCGACCGAGAGGGAGCGAATCTACAGCTACAGCGCTGGTGACACCCGGCAAGCGGCGCAGGGCGGCAAGATCCTGCTGTTGCCGGGCCAGCGTATTTTCGCTGGCGTCGATGACCTCGCTATCCAGCATCGAGAGACCAGACTCATCCACGCCCGTTGCTATGCTGATCTGACCGACTCGATCGATGATCATGAAAACGACGTTGCAAACGATGGCGCAGGTAAGCGCCACCTGAAGCATCAATAGTGCCGCAGTGAGCCGGTGATGACGCAGCGTGGCTAGTATCAATCGAATCTGCATGCGACCTTTCCTGCCATCACTGCGTTGTAAGCTGGAGAGCCGGCGCTACTCGGCAGGTATGCCACGCAGGAATCAGCCCTGCGAGGACGCTCGCAACGATGGCGAGCAACAACGTTGCCAACAGCATGGGCGTATCCATCTGCGCCAGCTTGGCGTAATCGTCAGAACGATGACGCACGCTCAACAGACCTAACTGCGTAATCAACAGACCGAGCACGCCACCAGCCACACCGATCAATGCCGATTCGATGCCCAGCTGAAAAAAAATATCGCGACGTTTAGCTCCGAGCGCACGCCGGACGCTGACCTCACCGCTTCGGCGTAGAAATTTGGCCAGCAGCAACGCCGCGATGTTGATCATGCATACCAGCAGAAAGCCAAGGGCCAGCCAGAGCTGCATACGCACATCGGATGGCACAAGATTTCGCTGCTTCAACCAAACTATGAGTGGTGTCAAAGTGGCTTCCTCTGGCGATCGCTGGAAATGCCCGAGGCTTTTTTGCTGCGCCGAATAGTCCATAAGAAATTGCCGGTAGGCACTCGCCTGGGAAACATTCCTCAACTGCACCCAGACCTGCAGCCAGCTCATGGTCGAACTTTTCATATCGATGCTGGAGCCTCCCCAGGAAGATTCGTTGCCGTTACTTCCGAATTTGAGATCGATCGACGTCGAGAGCGGCAGAAAAAACAAATCCGAATCGCTAAAGACTTTTGCGGTCGTATCGGCATAGAAAAGAGGTCTAGGCTGCCAATCGCGCGCTACACCAATGACTCGAAACGTTGTATTGCCAAGACTAACCGAACGACCAACGCTGTCGATGGTGCCAAAAAGCCTGCGGCTTAGTGTTTCCGCCAGTACAACGCTACGTACGAGGGTGTCGTCATCAGCGGCCGACCAACCACCGCCACGCAGCATGGGCACGCCAAACATAGAGAAAAATTCGTTCGTGGTGAATCGGCCATTCGCGTAGAACGGGTGCAGGCCAGCTTGATCCGGCCGCACTAGCAACTGGCCGCCGGCCATCACCGCCTGATGTTCCGCTCGATGGGCCTTGAGCAGCGCCATCGCATCGGGCCAAGTAAAGCTTGCCGCAGGATCGGGTGCATACGGATTTTGATGAAAGTCCAGCGGCAGCGGATTCAAGTGCGGCGCATAAATAGTGCTGCTGCGCTCAGGCAGCGGATCGCCCGACATCACATGCAGCACCGTAATCATCGTCATACTGGCACCTATGCCCAGGCCGATAGCCAGCACCATCAGTGCCGTAAGCACCGGACTGCGCTTCAGGCTGTGCCATGCCAGATCGAGGTAATAACCAAACATTACTTTTCCTTGAATGCTTGTTGGCTTCTGAATACTGGGTTGATCACACCGACCGCGTCGCCACAACGGGGGGCACCGCTGCCGCACGCAGCGCCGGCCCCAGCACGGCCATCTGACCGAGCAGCCACAGCGCAACTGCGCTGCCGGGCAGGTAGTACCAGGGCATGCGGTCCATCTCGTAGTGCTGCATCAGATACACGTTGATGCCGAAGGCCAGCGCCATGCCGAGGACCACGCCCATGCCGGTGAGCAGAAAGTTCTCGGTGCGGAAGTAGCTGAGGATGTCACCGCGCGTGGCGCCCACGGCGCGGCGTATGCCGATCTGCCGACGCCGCTGCGCCACCCAGAAGCTGGTGAGGCCGACGATGCCGAAAGCGGTGACGGCCAGCATCACCACACAGACCAGCACCAGCATCCAAGCCATGCTGCTCATGTCGGCAAAATACTTATCGCGTATGTCGTCGAAGGTTTGTCCCTTGGCGACAGCGGCAGGATTGATTTCACCGAGCTTCTGCTCCGCCTCGCGCACGATGCGGGCGCGATCCTGCGGCGCGCTGCGCAGTATGTAATAACCGAGCGAGCTATCAG
>CAIKJM010000606.1 GCA_903827735.1 uncultured Rhodanobacter sp.
AATGCCGTAGGCCACGTTCTCGAAGATGGTCATCGGAAACGGCACGGGTTTCTGGAACACCATGCCGACTTTGCTGCGCAGGCGATTCATCGAGTAACCGGGGTCGAGAATATTCTCGCCATCCAGCACGATTTCGCCTTTCGCTTCCAGCTTCGGATAGATCGCGTAGATCCGATTGAAGATACGCAGCAGGGTCGACTTGCCGCAGCCGGAGGGGCCGATGATCGCGGTGACCTTCTTCTCCGGGATCTCCATGTTGATGCCTTTCAGCGCATGGAAACCGTTGTAGTAGAAATGCAGGTCGCGCACCGTCATCTTGGTGCTGGCCAACGGCGTGGTCACGGTCTGCGCCACGTTGGTGACGACGGCAGGATCAGTCATGGGAAACCTTGTTACGCGAAAAAATCAGGCGGGAGCCGAGGCTGAGCAGCAGCACGAACATGGTGACCACGAAGGCGCCGGCCCAGGCCATCGCGTGCATCGTGTCGCCCGGATCGTTGGCGTACTGATAAATGATCTGCGGCAGGCTGGACATCTTGTCGATCGGGTTCAGCGTCATATAATTGTTGCCGAACGCGGTGAAGAGCAGCGGTGCGGTTTCACCGGAAATGCGCGCCAGCGCCAGCAGCACGCCGGTGATGATGCCCGAGCGCGCAGCGCGGACCAGGATCTGCATGGTCAGCTTCCACTGCGGCACGCCGAGCGACAGCGCCGCTTCGCGCAGCGTCGACGGGACCAGCCGCAGCATTTCGTCGGTGGTGCGCACAATCACCGGCAGGGCGATCAGCGCCAGCGCCACGCCGCCAGCAAAGCCGGAGAATGTGGTCGAACCGTGGGTCAGTGCCGTGCTCGGCAGCACGATGATGGTGTAAACGAATAGGCCCATCACGATCGACGGCGCAGACAGAAGAATGTCGTTGAGGAAGCGGATCGTCTCGCCGAGCTTGGTGCGGTTGGCGTATTCGGCCAGCCAAGTGCCCGCCATCACGCCGATCGGTGTGGCAATGGCGATGCCCAGAAAGTTGATGATCAGGCTGCCGACCATCGCGTTGGCCAGTCCACCGTCCTCGCCGTTGGCGGTGATGCTGGTGAACAGTTTGAAGTTCAGCGCGCTGATGCCCTGGCGCAGCGTCTCCCACAGAATCCAGGCGAGGAACACCAGTCCGATCAGCGTAGCCACGGCGCTCAGGCTCATGGCAATCCAGTTGGTAACGCGCCGACGCAGATAGATCGAGCTCATCAGTTGCCTTCCTTGCGCTTGAGCTGGCTCAGCATCAGCCGGGCGATCAGCAGCACGATAAAGGTGACCACGAATAGCAGGAATGCCAGCGCCATCAGCGAGGATTTCTGCAGGCCGCTGGCTTCGCTGAACTGATTGGCGATGGTCGATGCGATCGAGGTGCCCGGGTCAAGCAGCGAGGCGGAAAACGCCATCGAGTTGCCGATGATGAAGGCCACCGCCATCGTTTCGCCGAGCGCGCGGCCCAAGCCCAGAAAGATGCCGCCGATCACGGCCGATCGGGTGTAGGGCAGTACGATGTCCCACGAGACTTCCCACGTGCTCGAGCCCAGCGCGTACGCGGATTCTTTCAACCGTGTCGGCACGGTCTGGAACACTTCGCGCATCACCGAGGAGATGAACGGGATGATCATGATCGCCAGCACGATGCCCGCGACCAGGATGCTGGCGCCGAAAGGGTAGTCACTGGCGAACAGCTTGCCGACGAAGGGCACGTGCTGCGCCACCCACGACAGCTTGCCGTCATCGGGCTTGTTGCCCAGGTTGCTGGTCAGCCAAGGCTTGATATGCGCGGAAAAAAACGGCGCAAAGACGAACAGCCCCCACATGCCGTAAATGATCGAGGGAATGCCGGCCAGCAGTTCGATGGCCGACGACACCGGGGTGCGCAGCCACGACGGGGCCACTTCGGACAGGTAAAGTGCAATACCGAAGCTCACTGGCACGGCGATCAGCAGCGCAATGAGTGAGGTGACGATGGTGCCGTAGACCGGAACCAGGGCTCCATAGACGTCGTTGCCCGGGTCCCAGGCCGTGCTGACCAGGAAGTGCCAGCCGAACTTGGCGAAGGCTTCGCGGCCGCCCCACAAGGTGGCGAACGCAGCGCCAAGCAGGGAAGCGAGCACGAGCAGCGCGCAGCTCTTGAGCAGCCAGCGAAAAAACAGTTCCTGCCGCGCGTCGCGCCGCGTACGTTGCTCCACGACCATGGGAGGCGCGATGGTGCCGGGTTGCGCTGACATGTGCGATGCGATCCTCTAACTAGCAGTAGGCGGGTGCAGCGA
>CAIKJM010000607.1 GCA_903827735.1 uncultured Rhodanobacter sp.
GGCCAGCACCCCGGTCAGCAACGACTATTTCTCGCACAAGCCGGTGCGCGTCATCGACTTCGACAAGCCCGCCGCGCGCGCCTGGTTTTTCAACGACGCGCTGAAGCACTCCTTCGATACCGGCATCGTCGGCTGGTGGAACGACGAGGCCGACGACAGCGGCAGCGACACTCAGTTTCTCAACATGCAGCGCGCCCTCTACGACGGCCAGCGCGCGTATTCGGACCAGCGCGTGTGGTCGGTCAACCGCAATTTCTGGCTGGGCTCGCAGCGCTACGCCTACGGCCTGTGGTCGGGCGATATCGCCACCGGCTTTGCCAGCATGGCCGGCCAGCGCGCGCGCATGCTCAGCGCGATCGATGTGGGCGCGATGCAATGGGGCATGGACGGCGGCGGCTTCACCCACGGCCATCCGTCGAACGAGAACTATGCGCGCTGGGTCGAGTTCGGCGCCTTCACGCCGATCTTCCGCGTGCACGGCGACTTCAACGAAAAGCGCCAGCCCTGGCTTTACGGCAGCGACGCCGAGGCGGCAGCCACCGACGCGATCCGCCTGCGCTACGCGCTGCTACCGTACATCTACAGCTATGAGTTCGCGCGCCACATCGGTGGCGTCGGCCTGGTGCGTCCGCTGGCCTTCGACTGGCCGCACGACCCGGAGGTGCGCAACGACGTCGACGCCTGGCTGTTCGGCGATAGCCTGCTGGTATCGCCCGTGGTGATCGAGGGGCAGACGTCGAAGGACATCTATCTGCCGGCCGGCACCTGGACTGACTGGTTCAGCGGCCAGGTCTACCGCGGCGGCCAGCGTGTGCGTATTGCGATCGACAGCGCGCACTGGCACGACATCCCGCTATTCATTCGCCAGGGCGCGATCATCCCGATGCAGCCGGTGAGGGATTACGTCGGCCAGCATCCGGTCACCCAGCTCGACGTCGACATGTTTCCGGACGATCGGCGCACCACGTTCGACTATTACGACGACGACGGCAGCACCTACGCGTACGAACACGGCGCGTCGTTCCGCCAGTCGCTGGCCCTGCAGCGACAAGGCAGCAAGGTGCACGTCGAGATCGGTAGCGCCATCGGCAGCTACACGCCAGCGCTGGCGTTTTATCTGCTGAAGATCCACGGCGGCTCGGCCAGCGCGGTGAACCGCGAAAGCGCCACCCTGCCCTCGTTCAACAGTCTCGACGCGCTCGTCAAAGCAGGCGGCGAAGGATGGTCGAGCGATCAGGATCGCTATGGCGCGGTGACGTACGTGCGGGTGAAGGCGGCCGTGGCGCAGTACGTTGTGCTGTCACTGGCGCGATGAGGCGATGATCCTGAAGCCGCCGCTTCGACGCCGTAGCCCATGAATACGTATGCAGCCGCTGGTTGCTGCATTGCGACGCTGTTTACCATGGCGTCCTGCGCCGCGCCAATGCGGCGAGGCACGGCGACATCACGCGGCGGGGAGCCATCGATGACATCACGCACCAGCCACCGGCTGCACGCCTTGGCAGCATGCTGAGCCTGCTGCTCACGGCGGCGCTGGCCGCCGGCGCTGCCACCCCGACTCCGCAGTGGCAGGACGGCCTCGACTGGCACGGCGTGCATGTAGCGATGACGCGCGGCGCGCAGGGCAGTTACACGTTGGCGTGGCCATACGGCCAGCGCGCGATCGCCGCGCAGGCGATGCGGGTCGACACGGCAAGCACGCTGTTCAACGGCCTGTTCGCCATGGCGCAGGACGATCTCGCCCAGGATTCGGTCAGCGCGATCCGCGACGACGCCTTCGATCACGGCCAGCCGATTCCCTGCCAGTGTTTCGAGACCGGGCTGAAGTGGCCCTACGTGTGGACGCGCGATCTGTCGTACGCGGTCGATCTGGGCCTGTGGCGTTTCGATCCCGCACGCTCGCGTAACGGCCTGCAGTTCAAGCTGTCCGAGGTGCGCTTGCCAGCACGCGCGGCCGCCAGCCAAAGTATGGTGATGCAGGACACCGGCTCCGGCGGCAGCTGGCCGATCAGCACCGATCGCGTGGTGTGGTTTCTCGGCGCGCGCCATCTGCTGGATGAGCGGGCGTTTGCGGCGCAGGTGTACCCCGCGCTGCGCAACACGCTGGCGCAGGATCGCACCTATGCATTCGATGTGCGCTTCGGGCTTTATCGCGGTGAAACCTCGTTCCTGGACTGGCGCGAGCAGAGTTATCCCGCGTGGACGCAGAACAACGTGGTCGCGATCGCTCAGTCGTTCGCGCTGTCGACCAACGTGCTGCATTACGGCGCCTTGCAGATGGCGACCGCGCTGGCGTTATCGCATGGTGATCCCAGCGCTGCGGCGGACTATCGCGCGCAGGCGGCGGCGCTGAAATCGGCGATCAACGCGCGCTTCTGGCGCGACGATCGCCATCTGTACATGAGCTATATCGGCGGCGACGGCACGCCCTACGGCAGCTACGATCTGCTCGGCATCGCGCTGGCCATCACCAGCGGCGTGGCCGAGGGCGATCGCGCGCGCCAGGCGCTGGCCAATTACCCAACCTGGCCGGCCGGCAGCCCGGTGATCTGGCCCGAACGCGTCGATCAGCCGATCTATCACAACCGCGCGATCTGGCCCTTCGTCAGCGCCTACGCGCTACGCGCGGCGCGGCGCGTCGACGATGCCGGGCGTATCGCGCACGAGCTGCAGTCAATCATGCGCGGCGCCGCGCTGTATGGCTCCAATATGGAAAACTACGAGCTGCTGACCCAGGGGCAGCACCTCGACGACGGCTCGCTCAGCGGGCCGGTGGTCAATTCGCCAAGGCAGCTTTGGTCAGTGGCGGCATCTCTGGCTGCCGTTACTGAAGGCGTGTTCGGGCTCAACGACGATGGCCGCGTCGAACCGAAGCTGCCGACCACGCTGGTGCCGATGCTGTTTGGCGCGCGACGCACCATCACGCTGATCTTGCCAAAGCAGACCGTCACGCTGCAGCTGCCTTCCACGCTGGGCGACGGCAATCTGCTGGTTGCCGATCACGCCAGCACGTCGGGTACGACGACACTCGTCACGTTGAAAGCGATTCGCGTCGCCGACGAGCCCTTGCGCACCGATGCGCCGCTGTACGCGCCGGTGGCGCCGGATGCACCGGTCGTGACGAGCGTGGCCGATGGTTGGCGCTTGCAGGTCGATGGCAAGGAGACGATCTATCTCAACGGCGGGCGGATGCAATCGATCGATGAAACAACGATCGTCGCGAAGCAACCCGGCCTGCAATGTTTCAGCGCCACGCGCGTCGATGCACGCGGCCTCGAATCCCTGCAAAGCCCGGCGACATGCGTTGGCAATGTCGCAAAAATCGGCGGCGAGTGGCCGCGACAGTGGACGGCCGCCACGAGCGGCCGCTATCGCGTATGGCTGAACTACGCTAACGATCACGGGCCGATAAATACGGGCATTACTGCGGTGGTAAAGATGCTGGTCGTGCAGTGCGGTGACGGCGAGGCACAGCGCGTGCCGCTGGTAATGCCGCACAGCCTCGGCGTGCAGGCCTCCACCTATGGCGAGTTCGTCGCCATAACTGGCAACCATTGCAGCTTCAATCTCGACGACGGTTTCAACATGAGCTATCTCGCCCACTTCGCGCATTACACCGGCGGCGCCGGCGGTGATAGCGGGCCGTTGAACGACGCCAATATCCACGAATTGCAGATCGCTCTGCTCGCACCCGGAAACATCCCACCATGAATGCCAAACCCACGCTTTCGTTCTGGCAGATCTGGAACATGTGCTTCGGCTTTCTCGGCATCCAGTTCGGCTTCGCGCTGCAGAACGCCAACGTCAGCCGCATCTTTCAGACGCTCGGCGCCAACGTCGACGACATCCCGGTGCTGTGGATCGCCGCGCCGCTGACCGGCCTGATCGTGCAGCCGATCATCGGCTACTGCTCCGACCGCACCTGGAACCGCTTCGGTCGCCGCCGCCCGTATTTTTTTGCCGGCGCCGTGCTGGCCACGCTGGCCTTGCTGGCGATGCCCAACGCGCCCGTACTATGGGTGGCCGCCGGCCTCCTGTGGATCATGGACGCCTCGTTCAATATCTCGATGGAGCCGTTCCGCGCCTTTGTCGGCGATCAGCTGCCGCCCTCGCAGCGCGCGCTGGGCTACTCGATGCAAAGCGTCTTTATCGGCGTGGGCGCGGTCGTGGCCTCGTTCCTGCCATACCTGCTGACGCGTTGGGGCGTGGCCAATACCGCCGCGCCGGGCGAGCTGCCGCACACGGTGAAGTTCGCTTTCTATATCGGCGGCGCCGTGCTGCTGGGCGCCATGCTGTGGACGGTGCTGCGCACGCGCGAATACCCGCCGGAGCAGCTGCAGTCTTTCGACGAGCCGGCGCTGGTCGAGGAGCCGACGAATACCGCCGGCGCCTGGAAACCCGGCGCGGTGTTTCTGGCGCTGGGCGCGCTGATGCTGTTCTTGATCGGCCACTTCGCGCTGGCCAAGGAGCTCTACCTGTTGGCCGGCGGACTGATTCTGTTCGGCCTGCTGTTTGTCTGGCTCACGCTGACTCGCAGCGCGGGACCGCTGCGTCAGATCATGGGCGATTTGCACGGTATGCCGCAGCCGATGCGCCGACTCAACTGGGTGCAGTTCTTCTCGTGGTTTGCGATGTTTGCGATGTGGATCAACACCACCTCGGCCGTATCGCAGACGTTCTACGGCAGCAGCGACACCACCTCGGTAGCCTACAACGAGGGTGCCAACTGGGCAGGCGTGCTGATGGGTACATACAACGGCGTCGGCGTGCTGGCAGCCGTGCTCATTCCGCTGCTGGTGCGAATGCTCGGCATGCGCGTGAGCCA
>CAIKJM010000608.1 GCA_903827735.1 uncultured Rhodanobacter sp.
CTCTGCAGCGCCACCGCAATACCGAACGACTGAAACGCCGCCAAGCCGACCGTGGCATAGCGCGTATACATCGTCATCTTGCGCTAGCCGGATTCGCCTTCCTTACGGAGGCCCTGCAGGCTTGGAATCACCGAACCCATCATCTGGAACACGATCGATGCAGAGATGTACGGGATAACGCCGAGCGCGAATACCGAGAAACGTGACAGCGCACCACCGGAGAACATGTTGAACATGTCCATCAGGCCGTTGCCGTTGACCAGGTTACTCATCGCCTCCGGATTGACGCCGGGTACCGGTATGAACGAACCCAACCGGAACACCACCAGCGCCGCAATCACGAAGAAGATGCGCTGACGAAGCTCCGTCAGCTTGCCGAGCTTGCCGAGCGAGTTGCCCTTGGCTTCAGCCACCGTCGATTACTCCACGCTTCCGCCGGCCGCTTCGATCGCTGCCTTGGCGCCGGCGGTAGCCAGCAGACCAGTCAGCTTCACGGCGCGACCGATTTCACCCTTCAGAACCACCTTGACCTTTTTCGCACGGCTGCTGATGAGGCCAGCCTTGTGCAGCACGACGGTATCGATCACGTCTTCCTTGATATTGGCCAGCTGATACAGGAAGACTTCCTGGCTCTCTGCCTTCTTCAGCGAACGGAAGCCGACCTTCGGCAACCGACGCTGCAGCGGCATCTGGCCGCCTTCGAAACCGTACTTGTGGGTACCGCCGGCGCGAGCGTGCTGACCCTTGTGTCCGCGGCCAGCCGTCTTGCCCATGCCCGAACCGATACCGCGACCGACGCGCAGACGCGTCTTGTGCGAACCGGCATTCGGCTTAAGTGTATTGAGATGCATGACTTACTCCTCGACCCGGACCAGGTAATAGACCGTGTTGATTAGGCCGCGCACCTGCGGGCTGTCCTTCAGTTCACGGACGTCGTTGATCTTGCCCAGACCCAGCGCCTTCACGCTGAGGCGATGACGCGCCTGCACGCCCCGCAGGCCTTTGACCAGGCGCACGCGCACGGTCGCATCGGCGGTTGCTTTTGACTTAGCCATTGCCCAGCACCTCTTCCAGAGTCTTGCCACGCTTGGCGGCGATCTTCTTGGGCGAGGCGACAGCCTGCAGGCCCTTGATGGTTGCGCGCACCAAGTTGATCGGGTTACGTGAACCCACTGCCTTGGCGAGCACGTTTTTGACGCCAACCACTTCCAGCACAGCGCGCATGGCGCCACCGGCAATCACGCCAGTACCTTCGGAAGCCGGCTGCATATAAACGCGCGCCGCGCCATGGTTCGCCTTGATGGCGTACCACAACGTGCCGTTGTTCAGCTCGATGTCGACCATCTGGCGGCGGGCACGCTCCATCGCCTTAGAGATGGCGACCGGCACTTCACGCGCCTTGCCATAACCAAAGCCGACCTTGCCCTCGCCGTCACCGACGACGGTCAGTGCGGTAAAGCTCATCTGGCGGCCGCCCTTTACGGTCTTGGCCACGCGGTTGACGGCAATCAGCTTTTCAAGCAGGCCATCTGAATTTTCGCGATCGTTAGAAGACATGTTCTTTTCCATGTGCCCGGCAAACGCCAGGACTTTGCTTGCGGCTTTGCCGCTTGGAGTTGTAGTTGACTCTGTGGTGCGGAATGAACGCCGCCCGGTACCGCTAAAACTTTTAGAACTTCAGGCCCGCTTCGCGAGCCGCATCGGCCAGGGCCTTGATGCGACCGTGGTAGCGAAAACCGGAACGATCAAACGCCACCGACTCGATACCTGCAGCCACCGCACGCTCCGCAATGGCCTTGCCCACAGCAGCAGCGGCATCGCAATTCTTCGTACCCTTCAGGCTCTCGGCAACCGACTTCTGCAG
>CAIKJM010000609.1 GCA_903827735.1 uncultured Rhodanobacter sp.
AGCTGCGCTCGCCGAGCGCAACGGTAATGGTTTCGATGGCGGGAAGGTTCATGCGGTCTGCTGTGAGGCGAGCGGAAGGCGCTGCCAGTAATGATCGATCAACGCGATGCTGCGTTCGGTGGCGGTGCTCACGCTACCGTGTTCGCCCGGCACGGCAAGGTCGGCGATGTCGCGATACAAGGGTTCGCGAATCTGCGCCATCGCCTGCAGGCGTTCGTGCCGATCGGCGACCTGAAGCAGTGGGCGGTGATGGTCACGTTCGAGCCGTTCCAGCTGCTGCGCGATGCTGGCCTGCAGCCACACTACGTAACCTCGTTCGGTCATGTGCTTGCGGTTGATTGCGGCCAGCACGGCACCGGCGCCGGTCGCCATCAGCACGCCGCGGCGCTGGGTCCACTCGTCGATGGCGGCGCTCTCGCGCTGGCGAAAGCCGGCTTCGCCCTCGAGCTCGAATACGGTGCTCACATCCACGCCGCAGTGGCGCTCGATCTCTTGATCGATATCGACGAACGGCAGTCCATAATGCACGGCAAGGCGTCGCCCGATGGACGTTTTGCCGGCGCCGGTCGGGCCGATAATGAACAGGTTGTGCGACGGATTCATGGGTAAATGCTAACAGGGCGCGCGCTGGCGGCTGTAGCGATGGCTATCGAGGAGGCTGCATGAGCGAACGCGTGCTGGTGGCGGGCTGCGGCGATGTGGGTCTGCGCGTCGCGAAGCGATTGCTGGCCCGAGGCGATGCGGTGTGGGCGCTGCGGCGTCGACCGCCGCCTAGCGATGACAGCGGCATTCGGTGGCTGAGCGGCGATCTCACCGACCCTAACAGCCTACGCGCGCTGCCTGGCGGCATCACCCAGCTGGTCTATCTGCCCACGCCCGACCGGCGCGACGAGGCGGCCTATCGCGCCACTTTCGTCGACGGCTTGCGCCACGTGATGGCGGCGCTGGATCGCGCCACGCTGCAACGCGTGCTGTTTGTTTCTTCCAGCGCAGTGTACGGCGATCACGACGGTGGCTGGGTGGATGAAGCGACGCCGGCCGCACCGCATGGGTTCAACGGCAAGGTGCTGCTGGAAGCGGAGCAGTGGCTGGCGACGCAGCCGGTCAGCTCGATCACCCTGCGGCTGGCCGGCCTGTATGGTCCGGGTCAGTTGCACTTGCTCGATCGCCTGCGCGCAGGCCAGGTTCGCGTGCCGCGCCAGACGAAACATTGGGCCAACCGGATCCATACCGACGACGCCGCTGCGGCGATCGCACACCTGCTCCGGTTAGACCATCCACTGCCGCTCTATCTCGGCGTCGATGACACGCCATTGCCGCTCGACGTTTTGTACGACGCGCTGGCGACATTGATTGGCGTACATACGCCGCTAGACGGACCGCCGCCCGCCGGCATCGGCAGCAAGCGGCTCAGCAATGCGCGTCTGCGCGCCAGCGGCTTCGTGCCGCGCTGGCCGGACTCACGCGAGGGTTATGCGGCTGCGTTCAATTTTTCTCGGGACTGAATCGATTTAAAGATCCTGTTGCACAAGAACCGCATGACGGATTTTCGGTCATTCGATCAGCCGTGATTGAGCGCGATCACGTGGCGGTCGTCGTCATATTCGACGCAGCTGTCGGCCAGCGCGGGCAGCGTTGCCAGCGCGTGCCGGCTCAGGCGTTCGTAGTGCGCCAGAAAGCGCACCATCGCATCGGCTTCCATGGCCAGCGGCGCATGACGGGCCAGCAGATTCTCTTCCTGTTCGCTGCGCCAGCGGCGCACGATGTCCCAGCTCGGCGCCTGCAGCACGATCAGCGCGTCGAACTTGCGCCATAGCGGCTGATAGCCGCGCAGCTGCTTGTTGACCCAATGACGCCAGCTGCCGTCGGGATCCTCGATACGCTCCAGGTCGTTGATCGGTTCGGCCAGTGCCGCCTCGCTCTGGGGTCGAATACCCAGCGCCCAGCCCTCCACGATGACGAGCTTGGGCGGCGTGGTCGAGCGTGGCCATCGCGAGGGCGGAATGCGCGTATCGCGGCCCTTGTCGAAACGCGGGTGCGCGACGGGAAGCTTGTCCGACGCCTTCGGCAGTGCCGCCAGCACCGACATCATCAGCTCGATCTCATGCGTGCCGGGCACGCCGCGCGTGCGCAGCAAAGGGTGTATCTGATGGGCCAGCGTCTCGCGATCGCTGCGCGAGTAGTAGAAATCGTCCAGCGACAGCACCTCGGTGTGCCAGCCGCGCGCTTCCGCCTGGGCTTTCATCACCTTGGCCAGGGTGCTTTTGCCGCTGCCCTGCAAACCGGACAGGCCGAGAATGTACGGCCGGCGCGAGCGGGCGATACGGCCGGCGTACTGGTCCAGCAGGTGGCCGGCAAGGGCCTCGTTTTGCGCGCTGCCGTGCGTCGCCATCATGGCGTCAGGCCTGGTTTGCACGCCGCGGCGGTCGCCATTCGGCAGACTCTCCACATGATCCGGTCGCGGCAATTCGCCATCACGTCGCCTGCATGGGCGATACGGGATAGATGACGCGTTGCACTATCATCGGAGTTGTTCATCAGCGCCATGATGGCGCGAGTTGACCACGATGCAAAAGGAAAGTTTTGACCGCCATGCTCAACCCCGAAATCCTCAGTACATTTGTCAGCCTGCTGGATGAAGCCAAGGCCAGCGACGACCGTGAACCCACGGCCATGAATCTGTCCACCGTGGACGCCTCCGGGCGCATCGCCTCGCGCATCGTTCTATTGAAGGACGTCGACGAGCGCGGCTTTCGCTTTTATACCAATTACCAGAGCGACAAGGGCAGCCAGCTCGATGCGCATCCGCAGGTGGCTCTCTGCTTCCACTGGAAGCAGCTGCGCCACGGCGTCCAAGTTCGGGTCGAGGGACTCGCGCGCAAGGTGCAGCCGGCCGATTCGGATGCGTATTTCGCCAGTCGCCCTCGCGGCAGCCAGATCGGCGCATGGGCCTCGCTGCAATCGCAGACGCTGCCCGATCGCGACACCTTTGAGCAGCGTGTGGCCAAGTATGAGAAGGAGTTCGAAGGCCGCGACGTCACGCGCCCACCGCATTGGGGTGGTTTTCTGGTCGAGCCGGACATGGTCGAGTTCTGGTACGGCGCCGAGTTCCGCCTGCACGAGCGCACGCGCTGGAATCGTCACGGTCAGACCTGGACCAGCAGGCTGCTTTATCCATGAGTCGGGTGGCTTCCGTCGAGCAGGTCGCACAAGACGCGTGGACAGTGCCGACGCGCGGTCGCGGCTTCACCGACATCACGGCGCAGGTGGGTGACTTGGTGGTATCCAGCAATGTGCAGATCGGCATCGCCAATATCTTCACCGCGCATACCAGCTGCTCTCTGCTGATCAGCGAAAACGCCGACCCCGCCGTGCGCCGCGATCTGGAACGCTGGTTCGCGCGTGCGGTGCCCGATGGTGATGCTCTCTTCGAACACGATGCGGAGGGTCCCGACGATATGCCGGCGCATGTTCGCTCCGCGCTGACCGGTGTCTCCCTGACCGTGCCGGTCAGCAAAGGCCGGCTGCAGCTGGGAACGTGGCAAGGCATTTATCTGTGGGAACACCGCACACGCCCGCACCAGCGCAAGGTCTCAGTGACTGTGCTGGGCCAGTGAGCGCGGAATATCCGACGTATGGCTGATCGCGAGTTGGCCGACCACTACCCGCAGCGCATCGTGTGCCTGACCGAAGAGCCCACCGAGGTGCTGTATGCGCTCGGCGAGGAGCATCGCATCGTCGGCATCTCCGGCTTCACCGTGCGCCCGCCGCGTGCACGCAAGGAAAAGCCGAAAGTCTCCGCCTTCACCAGCGCCAAGATCGGCGAGATCATGAAGCTGGAGCCGGATCTGGCGATCGGCTTTTCCGATATCCAGGCCGATATCGCGCGCGAGCTGATCAAATGCGGCGTCGAGGTATGGATCAGCAACCACCGCAGCGTCGACGGCATCCTTGCCTATATCCGCCGCCTCGGTGCCATGGTCGGCGCGTCGGCGAAAGCCGAAGCGTACGCTCAGCGGGCCGAGCAGCATATCGCCGATATTCGCGCGTCTGTTGCCGCGCTGCCGCGCCGGCCAAAAGTCTATTTCGAGGAATGGGACGAACCGATCATCACCGGCATCCGCTGGGTCGCTGAC
>CAIKJM010000610.1 GCA_903827735.1 uncultured Rhodanobacter sp.
CCTACCCGTCCACGCACGGCGTGTTCGAGGAAGACATCGCGGCGATCTGCGAGGTCGTTCACCAACACGGCGGCCAGGTCTACACCGACGGCGCCAACAAGAATGCGCTGGTCGGCGTGGCCAAGCCCGGCAAGTGGGGCTCGGACGTGTCGCATCTGAATCTGCACAAGACCTTCTGCATTCCGCACGGCGGCGGCGGACCGGGTGTGGGCCCATGCGCGGTGAAGTCGCATCTCGCACCGTTCCTGCCGAAGAAGTTCGGCGAAGAAGGCGCGGTCGGCATGGTCAGCGCGGCCAGCAACGGCTCGGCCTCGATCCTGCCGATCTCGTGGATGTACATCACGCTGATGGGCAGCGAAGGCCTGCGCAAGGCGACCCAGGTCGCCCTGCTCAACGCCAACTATGTGGCCAAGCGGCTGGCGCCGCATTACAAGACGCTGTACACCGGACGCAACGGCCTGGTCGCGCACGAGTGCATTCTCGACCTGCGCCCGTTGAAGGACGCCACCGGCATCGGTGCCGAGGACGTCGCCAAGCGCCTGATCGACTTCGGCTTCCATGCGCCGACGCTGAGCTTTCCGGTCTCCGGCACGCTGATGGTCGAGCCCACCGAAAGCGAATCGCAGCACGAGCTCGACCGCTTCATCGACGCGATGATCCAGATCCGCGAGGAAATCCGCGCGGTCGAGGAAGGCAAGCTCGATCGCGAAGACAACCCGCTGAAGAACGCGCCGCACACGGCAACCAAGGTCAGCGCCAGCGAATGGAAGCACGCCTACCCGCGTGAACTGGCGGCCTTCCCGCTGCCCAGCCTGAAGCTGCAGAAGTATTGGTCGCCGGTGGCTCGCGTGGACAACGTCTACGGCGACAAGAACATCATGTGCGCCTGCATTCCGATCGACGCGTACAAGGAAGAGGCCGACGCGTAAGCGACAGTGCGTTGATAAAAAAAAGCCGCGGATACGCGGCCTTTTTTGTTCGAACGATCAGGCTCTGTGCGCTTGTCTCGACGAACTGAATCGCTCAGACCTCTTCGGTGTCGCCGACGCCAGCGGCATATGGCTGGATTCGAGCGCACGCAAATCGATATCGGCCACCGGCACAGGCCGATAACTCTCGTTAAACGCCACGTCACCCGGCCGCCAACCTGCTCGGCAGCGCACCGCGCCCCAAAACCGGCGCAGCGTGTGCAGCTGTTGGCTAACGATGCCGCGCTGGTTGTCGGCATCGACCATCGGATCGCCGACCCCCGTGGGGCGCGCTTCCTCGCCAAACAGCGCGGTACCGAAGACGATGTCCCATAGCGGAAAAATAAAGGCGTAATTGCACGCATGCAAAGTTGGCCGTTCGGGATCCACGCGCATATGGTGCAGGCGGTGGTAGTACGGATCGACCAGCACCTTCTCGAAAATCCGCCCAAAACGCAGCCGCACGTTGGTGTGTCCGAGGTTCTGCAGCAGCTCGCCGGACAGCACGAGCAGCGCGTAATCGGTGGGCGATACACCAATCAGCAGCGAAACGCCGGCGATGATCAGCGCCTCTAGCAAATCGTCTAAATAGTGGTCGCGATCATTCGACCAACAGCTGAGCTGACGCTGGCTGTGGTGCATGCTGTGCAACGCCCACCACCACGGAATGCTGTGCTGCAGACGGTGGATAGCGTAATACGCCAGATCGTAGACGGCATAATAAGCGAGAAACAGCAGCACCGGATGATGTCCCAGCCACGGCATCCATCCCTGCAGGCTAAATACGCCAGCGGCATCGCCATCATCATCACCATCAAACAGCGGCGTCATTACCAGGTAAGTGAATAACGGCAGCACGCCGAACAGCTTGATCAAAGTGTAGCTACGGTCAATCACGGTGATACGACGGTTGTCCCACTGCTCGACTGGCCACAGGCTTTCCATCGGCCGGAAAACCAGCGCGATGATGGCGACCTGCACGGTCGTGATCAGGAAATACTGCGCGATCTCGTGCGGATCCTTCACGTACGTATCGAAGTGCAGCGCCGCTAGCGAGGGCGCGACAAGGTGAGCTGACAGCCAGCTCACGGCATTGGACCAAAGTAGTGAAAGCTCGTGCATGGCTGGACGGATGGGGGCGAACGCGAACAGATTAAATTCGCGAATCCCTCGAAACGCTTTCGATCGACGATTGCTTTCAGTTCGTGTTTAAGCGCATGTATTTACGGACTTTTATTGATTTCCGGCAAAGATCTGCGGCGCGTTCGAAACAACCTGATGCCGGCTGATCGAACGAGCGAATGGAGGCACTGAACAGGCGCTTCGCCGCCAAAGTTTGATGCCTTCCAAGTCACCGATGAGGGCTATGCAACGAGATGAAACTGGCCTTCTATTTCTTGCGCTGCACGACGCGTTGTTCACCTCACACGGTCCAAGGTCCAGAAACACCAAAACAAAACGACCTGGCTCATCGACAACGGAACATCTCATGGCGAAAACAAAACCCCACTCCCTTTCTCCGAAACCCAAAGCCGCCAAATCAGCCGCCAAATCGCTCGAGCATCGCGGGCAGGGTGACGAACTTCACCAGCTTGCCGGCGGGCAGCATCCGCTGCTAACTACCAATCAAGGTTTGCCGCTATCGGACAACCAGAATTCGTTGAAGTCTTCACCGCGCGGGCCGACGCTGCTGGAAGATTTTATTCTTCGCGAAAAGATCACTCACTTCGACCACGAGCGCATTCCCGAGCGCATCGTGCATGCGCGTGGCTCGGCCGCGCACGGCTATTTCGAACTGACGAAGTCGCTGAAGAAATACACCACCGCAAAAATTCTCACCGAAGTCGGCGAGCGCACGCCGCTGTTCACCCGCTTCTCCACCGTGGCCGGCGGCGCAGGCTCGATCGACACCCCGCGCGACGTGCGCGGTTTCGCGGTGAAGTTTTATACCAAGGAAGGCAACTGGGATCTGGTCGGCAACAATATTCCGGTGTTCTTTATCCAGGATGCGATCAAGTTCCCGGATCTGATCCATGCAGTAAAGATGGAGCCGGACCGCGGATTTCCGCAGGCAGGCTCGGCGCACGACACGTTCTGGGATTTCATTTCGCTGACGCCCGAAGCGATGCACATGATCATGTGGGCAATGTCGGACCGGGCGATCCCGCGCTCGCTGCGGATGATGGAAGGTTTCGGCATCCACAGCTTTCGTCTGCTCGACGCCGAGGGCAAGTCGACCTTCGTGAAATTCCACTGGCGGCCCAAGCTGGGCCTGCAGTCCACCGTTTGGGATGAAGCAGTCAAGCTGGCCGGCGCCGATCCCGACTTCCATCGCCGCGATCTGTTCGAGTCGATTCAGGCCGGCGAGTATCCCGAGTGGGAGCTGGCGGTACAGCTGTTCACCGAGAAAGAGGCCGACGCTTTTCCGTTCGACC
>CAIKJM010000611.1 GCA_903827735.1 uncultured Rhodanobacter sp.
CAAACGCTGACAAGAACCCGACCCTTACGATTATGGCCAACGCCTGGCGAGTGGCTGACCATATTCTCGATCGCATGCAGCGCAAGGAGCTCTGATGGATCGCCGAACATCGCTTAAATGGATGCTCGCCGTTTCCGCTGCTGGGCCGCTGGCATTTGTGCGCGCTGGATCCATGGCCGCGGTCAGTGCCGCCGCGCAGTACGGCAAACCCTACGGCACCGATCCTAAGCTTATTGATCCGTATCATCCAGGAGAGCTTTGGCCGCTGACGTTTACGCCGGCGCAGCGCTTGCTGGCGGCAGCGCTGTGTGACGTCATCCTACCCGCGGACGCAAAATCGCCGAGTGCTTCGTCCGTCGGCGTGGTCGACTTCATCGACGAATGGATCAGTGCACCCTACGAACTGCAGCGCGATGACCGCAGCACCGTTCTTGCAGGTTTCGGCTGGCTGGATGCGGAGGCGCAGCGGCGTTTCTCCCATCCAACACAGGCCTTACAGACGAAGCAGTTGCGCGACATCTGCGATGACATCTGTTACTTGCCGCGGGCGACGTCGGGTCTTGCCCGGGCGGCGACGTTCTTTGCGAAATATCGCGATCTTACGCTGGGCGGTTTTTACACGACGCCCGAGGGCAGAAAAGATTTGGATTACCTCGGCAACGTGCCGCTGGCGACATTCGACGGCCCATCCGTCGAGGTATTGAAAAAAGTGGGTCTCGCATGAGCCATCACCCGGATCTCGCCCGCCGAAGGGCATTGAAAGGCTTCGGTCTGGCGGCGTTGTCTGCCGCCCTGTTACCAAAAACCTATCCCGGGCTCGTCGCTCTCGCACAAGCGGGCGAAACAAAAAACGGTGGGCAGCACGGTATGCCCTGGGTGCCGGGGCTGCAGCTCTATACGTTGGGTTTGACGCCGCAAGACGATCTGCCTGCTGCGCTGAAACAGGTGGCCGCGATGGGCTACCGCGAAGTCGAGCTGCCCGGTCACTACGATCATCCGGTGGATCAGCTGCGGCGGGCCATCGACGGATCGGGCATGTCGTGCCCAAGCGTTCATGTGTCGCCGCGCCCGGCCGCAGGTATGTGGGATTTGTCCGGCGATATCGCCGCGCTGGCGGGCAACGTCAGGGCTCTGGGAGCGCGCTATGCCGTGGTGCCCATTCCGCTTCTCCCGGATCGGATCTACGACGTTCTGCAGCATCCTCCTGCCGGCTTCGATATACGAGCTGCATCGCGCCTTTTTGAATCGCTGCAGGCGGATGATTGGAAACGAACGGCCGACATGTTGAATGACAAGGCTGCGGCATTGGCAAAGTGCGGCGTGCGCCTGGCGTATCACAACCACGGCGTCGATTTCTATCCGCTGCCTGATGGCACGAACGGTTTTGCCATGCTGATCGAGCGCACCGAGCCGAGCTTGGTCGATTTCGAGCTCGATATCGGTTGGGCAGTAACGGCGAATCAGAAGCTGCCGCCGCTGTTTGACACGCTTGGACAGCGGCTACGCCTGTTGCATTTGAAAGATACCAAGAGCGTCGGTGTCAGCGTCATGGATCTCGCGTCGACCGACCTCGGCACGGGCATCATTGACTGGACTGAACTGGTCAAGCTCGTTCATCGCTCGCCCGTCGAGCATGTGTTTGTCGAGCAGGAGCCGCCGTTTGCCAAGACACCGATGGATTCGGCGCGTGCGGACTATCAATTCATGTCGACGCTGTCGGTTGTGGGACGTCGTTCATCGGCGCGAACGGTAAAGTGATGCGCAAGGGGTTTTTCTCTACCTGGTGGCCGCCCATGCGCAGAAGAGCCTGGTTCTTCGCGGTGGCTACCGGCATGACGCTGCTGGCCAGCAGCATCGGTTGCGGATCATTGCTTGCCACACCAAAGCCTTTGGCGCGATCGAATAACGGCCCGGGAACACTGGTTGAGATCAAGTCGCTGCCCGATATCGATCCGATCATTCGCGCTACGGGTGCGCAAGCGCTGCGCGTGGTTTATCGCTCCACCTCCGACGCTGATGGCAGCACGACAATCGTTTCGGGGGCCGTATTCATACCTGGCGGTCGGCCGCCGCCCGGAGGATGGATCGTGCTGGCCTACGCGCACGGCACCAGCGGTATCAATAATGAATGTGGACCGTCGCTATCACCGAATCTGTTTGGCACCGCGCCGATGATTGCCGGCTATCTCAAAGCGGGTTATGCGGTAGCCGCGCCCGACTACCAGGGCCTGGGCGAACCGGGCATCCACGTCTATTTGGATGCGAAGGCCGCCGGGTATAACGTGATCGACGCAGTGCGGGCTCTGCACAATGCGCGACCCGGGGTCATTTCGAACCGCTGGGTAGCCGTTGGCGGATCCCAAGGCGGCGGTGCGTCCTGGGCGGCTGCCGAGCAGGCGCCGATGTATGCGCCCGAGCTGCATCTGATCGCAGCAGTGAACGCCGTTCCAGCCGCGAATATCGCCGGCTATGCACAGAAGGCGGCGGACGAGTCCATGACGCCCACGCAGACGGCCGCCTACGTGTGGATATTGATGGCACAGAGCCGAGTGCATCCGGAGCTCGACATGGATCTTTATCGGCGTGGATCGGTACAGAAAAACTGGGAAGCCCTGTCGATGTGCTTCGGTCCTCGCGCGCAGGAACGCAATGACGATGTCGCCAAGGTAAAGCCCGACGAAGTGAGACCGTCTACGCCCGCAGCAACGCGGAAGCTCGCCGGCCTGCTCGCCGCAATGGCGCTGCCCCAGCACAAATCCGATGCGCCCATGCTGGTTATTTATGCGGGCAACGACGAATACATCGAGCCTGCCTGGACGCATGCGGCGATTGTGCAGGCGTGCAGGATGGGATCGAGGATCGAGGTGGATTTTCAGCCAGACAAGGGGCACGGCAGCTTCGACGCCAGCCGCATCCTTCCGTGGCTAGGCGACCGCGTAGCCGGCAAACCTTTCCATGACGCCTGTTCGACGCAGATAAGCACTGATCACTAAACGAGTCGAGAACCCGCCGATGAAATGTATTGAAACACTTCGCCTCAGCCTCGGCCTGGCGTGCCTTTTGGGTTTGGCGGGGTCATGCCAGGGGCAAGAGGAAAGCTGGCCCACCGGCTATACGGATACACCCCTCCTGCCTGGCAGCCAGTGGCGCGTTCATGACGACAACCGACCGCGCCCGCCGGTGGTTCAGCCGGGTTCTCCTAGCACGCCCGATCATCCCGGAGCAGCGCCATCAGATGCGGTGGTCCTTTTTGATGGAAGCAACTTGAACGCCTGGGAGTCGAAAAAAGGCGGGCCGGCCGGTTGGAAGGTCGAGAATGGTTACGCCGAGGTTGTGAGCGGCAGTGGCGACATTGTCACCAAGCAGAAATTCGGTGACTGCCAACTTCATGTCGAGTTTAACGAGCCGACGCCGCCGACCGGGAAGAGTCAGGGGCGCGGCAACAGCGGGGTCTTTCTGGCGGGGCTCTATGAGGTGCAGATCCTCGACAGTTACCGCAATGTCACTTATGCCGACGGCCAGGCGTCGGCGATCTTCGGGCAGTCGCCGCCGCTGGTAAATGCGTCGCGTCCGCCCGGTGAATGGCAGACGTACGACATCGTTTACACCAGCCCGCGTTTTGCCGAAGGCAAGGTGACGACGCCTGGTTATGTCACCGTTTTTCACAACGGTGTGCTCACCCAGAACCACACGCAGCTGCTGGGAGCATCGGCTTTCCACGCACTGCCGCGCCAGGTTGTGCATGAACTGGCCATGCCGCTCGAGCTGCAGGAGCACGGGATGCGCGTGCGATTTCGAAATATCTGGATCCGCCCCCTTTCCCCACCGACTAGCCACTGAAGGGACAACACCGCTATGAGCAAGTCGAAGTTGTTCCTGACCAGCTGTGTTTCCCTAGTGACCACCGCGATGGTTTTCGCCATCCGCGGCGACATCGCCAATCCGATGGCGGCGGCATTTCATCTGACTAACCAGCAGCTGGGTCTTATCTTCAGTCCTGCCTTCTGGTGCTTTACCGTGGCTATTTTTATCAGCGGCGGCTTGGTGGACGCTGTCGGCATGCGAACACTGCATATCCTCTCGGCGATTGGCTACTTTGTTGGCATCGGCTTGGTTATTTTCGCGCCGCGTCCATCCGGGCCGGTAGCGTCGATTTTTGACAACGCGGGGACCATGCTTCTGTACGCCGGGTTCATGATCATGGGCCTCTCGCAAGGGCTGGTCGAAGGGGTGATCAACCCGCTCGTCGCCACGGTTTACAGCGATAGAAAAACCCAGCGTCTGAACATGATGCATGCATGGTGGCCCGGCGGCATGATCATTGGCGGATTGACCGCCGTAGCGCTGACCGATCTGTTTCATGCCACTTGGGAGATCAAGCTCGCCACGATTCTGGTGCCCGCCTTGGCCTATTTCGTGCTGGCTTTGTCGCAGCGTTATCCGGCGACGGAGCGCGTGCAGAGCAACGTGTCGACTTCGCAGATGTGGCGAGAGGCAGCCAAGCCCGGTTTCATCCTGCTGCTTTTCTGCATGCTGCTGACCTCGGCCATCGAGCTGGGGCCTGATCAGTGGTTTCCGGCGGTCATGCAGGCGCTTGCGCCCAAGCTGCAGGGGGTTTTGTACTTGGTCTACACGGCGGGTCTGGTGTTTTTGCTGCGCACTTTCGGTAGCGGCATCGCGCACCGTTCGCCTGTCGCCACCTTGTTAATGTGCTCGGCGCTGGCTGGAGTGGGGTTGTACTGGCTGGGCAGTCTGCAGCCGGGGGCTGGCGTTAGTGTGGCGTTTGCCGCGGCGACCGTGTTCGGTCTAGGCAAATCCTTTCTATGGCCCACCATGCTCGGCCTGACGTCGGAGCGCTATCCGCGCGGTGGCGCCTTGTTGATGAGCCTGATGGGCGGTGCGGGCATGGCGTCGGTCGCCGTGGTGCTGCCGGTGATGGGAGCGAATATCGACAGCGGGGGTCCTGGCGCGGCCCTGCAGATGATGTCGTCCTTGTCGGTGATTCTGGTTATCGTATTTTCCGGAATCTGGCTGTACGTTCGTTCCAGCACCCGCTCAAGGCAGGAGGCGCATGTTGCGCCATGATCGGATTCGCTACCGCCAGCTGAGGCTTGAGAGGAAACGATGTCGCGAAAACTACGCATGGGTCTCGTCGGCGGTAGTGCAGGTTCGTTCATCGGTCGCATCCACCGCATCGCCGCCGAACTCGATGGAGAAGCGCAGCTCGTCTGTGGTGCCTTCAGCAGCGATGCTGCGCGCTCCCGCGCCGCTGGCGAGGCGTATCACGTGGAACCGTCGCGAGCCTATGCAAGCTACTTCGAAATGTTCGAGCAGGAACGGCAGCTTCCGGCCAGCGAACGGATGGACTTCGTTGCGATCGTCACGCCGAACCACGTGCACTACGAACCCGCGCGGCTCGCGCTGGAAAACGGATTTCACGTCGTGATCGACAAGCCGATGTGCTTCTCGATGGAGCAAGCGCTGTCATTACAAAAAATTGTGGCGCAGACAAAAAACATTCTCGCGGTCACCTATACCTACAGCGGCTACCCGATGGTGAAGGAGGCTAAGGCACTCATCGCCGCGGGGCGGATTGGCACGCTTCGAAAAATCTACGTCGAATATCCGCAGGGCTGGCTTTCGACGGCTGTCGAAGGCAAAGGGCAGCGGCAGGCGCAGTGGCGAACCGACCCGGACCGCTCGGGTGCAGGCGGCGCGATCGGTGACATTGGAACCCATGCGGCCCATCTGGCGGAATACGTCAGCGGTTTACGCATTACGGGTATCAACGCCGTGCTGACTGCGGTCGTAGCGGGCCGCCGGCTCGATGACGACAGTGCAATCATCTTACGCTTCGATAACGGCGCTAGCGGCGTGCTCACAGCAACCCAGGTCGCTGCGGGTGAAGAAAACAATCTGCGCATACGCATCTATGGCGAGAAGGGCGGTTTAGACTGGCAGCAAGTCGAACCGAACTCATTAACGCTGCGCTTTCTGAACGAGCCGGCGCAGACACTGCGGGCGGGCTGGGGTTATCTGTCGCCCGAGGCGACGGAGTATTCGCGGACGCCGGCGGGCCATCCGGAAGGCTATCTCGAAGCATTTGCCAACATCTACGCTGCGTTTTTCCGGGCAGTGCGCGCGCACGCGTCCGGTAAGGACGTCGGTGCGGCTCGCTGCGACTTTCCCGACGTGGATGCCGGCGTTCGCGGTATGGCGTTTATCGATGCGGCGCTGCGCTCCGCTCAATCTGACCAAAAATGGACATCTTTTCTATGAAAACGATTAAAGGTCCGGGGATCTTTCTAGCTCAGTTCATGGGAGACAAGGCGCCCTTCAATACGCTCGAAGGTATTTGCCGCTGGGTCGCTTCGATGGGATACGTCGGTGTACAGATTCCCAGCTGGGACAGCCGCTGCATCGATCTGGAAAAAGCGGCCGAAAGCAAGACCTATTGCGACGAAATCCGGGGCCTCATCGAATCATGCTCGCTGCAGATCACCGAGTTATCCACGCATCTGCAAGGTCAACTGGTAGCGGTGCATCCCGCGTACGATTTGCTGTTCGACGGTTTTGCGCCCGAGGCGATGCGCGCAAATCCTGCCAAGCGTTCCGCCTGGGCGGTCGATCAGTTGAAGCTGGCGGCCCGCGCCAGCGGCAATCTTGGACTGCAGGCGCATGCTACGTTCTCCGGTGCCTTGCAGTGGCATACGATTTACCCATGGCCGCCGCGTCCCCAGGGTCTTGTCGAAGAAGGCTTCAAAGAGCTGGCGAGGCGCTGGACACCGATTCTTAATGACTTCGATAGCGCCGGTATCGACGTGTGTTACGAAATCCATCCCGGCGAGGACTTGCATGATGGCGTGACCTTCGAGCGCTTTCTCAGCGCTACCGGAAACCACGCGCGCTGCAAGATGCTTTACGACCCGAGCCACTTCGTATTGCAGCAGCTCGACTATCTCCAGTACATCGATTATTACCACGAGTTCATCCGCATTTTTCATGTCAAAGATGCGGAATTTCAGCTGTCCGGGAAATCCGGCGTCTACGGCGGCTATCAGGACTGGGTCGACCGCCCCGGGCGATTCCGTTCGCTGGGCGACGGTCAGGTCGACTTCAAGTCGATCTTTTCGAAGATGGCGCAATATAACTATCCCGGTTGGGCCGTTCTCGAGTGGGAGTGCTGCTTGAAGCACCCGGAGGATGGCGCCAAAGAGGGTGCGCCGTTTATTCGCGATCAAATTATTCGCGTCACCGAGCACGCCTTCGACGATTTCGCCGGCAGCCAACCCAACGAAGATCTCAATCGTAAAGTGCTCGGCCTGGATGTGAGCGGATTGCGCGATTGATTCGTCGTTACAGACCATCGTGTCAGCAACTGCCAATCCACATTGGCGGTCGGGCGACGTGATGTCGCCGATTATTCGGTTGACCGGGTTCCCGGTGGTCCACCTTTGATTGCACGGCCCGCAATCCTCTAGATCTCGCCCCGCAGCGGCGAAACGTCCTGAGTTGGTATGACGATTGCTTTTACGCATGCAGGCGGCTATCCAGCGACCGTACCGATTCCAAGCGACAGGCATTGTCGCGGGTTACGGCCTTAGTGAATCCGCCTGTCGGACTGGCTCGTATATCTCATGTGCAAGCGGCCGACGATTTCATGCTATTTGCCTGGAGCCTTTCATGTCTGTGTTAAACCCTATCGAGCTTTTTGCCCAGACCATCCAGATGCTGGCCAACGCGGACTGTCCCCAGTGCGGCAGGAAGGACGGGTCGGCACTGTCTCCTGGGCGCAAGGATTCCGGCGCTTGCGAATGGTGTGACGGTCGGCATCAGGTGCTTGACCAAGCCAAGCACTGGTTGCAGCGAAGTGGAGTTACGGCGAGTAAAGATCGGCCTCGGCCCCGGGCCGTGGCACAGCAAGCCGCCGGCCAATCAGTGCTGTAGCCTGCGCCGCCTAAAGCTAGGGCGTAATAACCTCAGGCCAGCGCCGCTCTTGCGCGCAGTAGTTGCTTGAACCGCAGCGAACTCTGGCCGCCAAGGCGTGGAGCCGTCGATTCGCATTACTTCGATAGTTAGGTTACGGAATCATAGGCCCGCCGTGACGCGGGCCTTCTTCTTTGTAAAGTAAAGCCGCGCACTGTAGCTATAGCAGGTCGTGCGGCGGCAGGTACTCATCGTCGTGGATGCCGTTCTTCTGGAGCAGGGTATCCAAGCGGTGCATCAACCACGGATGGTCGGCTACATCGGCTTGGCGGGCGATGGCGTCGGCCTTATCGGCAAATAGCGGCATGAAATCGGCGCTGTCCGGATGGTCAGCGATCAGCTGCGGTAGCGATGCATTTAGTCCTTCCAGTAAGACGGCCAGCTCGTCGCGATGTTTCAGCGAGTCCAGGCTCAGCGTAGGCTGCAGTTCTTTTCGCATCTTGTACATGGCGTGCCCCTTCAGTCGTCAAAACATCAAAGCAGTGCGCCACGGACTACAAAATCGCTTGTTCAGGCGCTCGATGAAAGATTTAGAGTTTCCACCAACCAGACTCTTTCGGTTTTTTGGCAGGCGTATTGGAGCCATTTGTGACGTTGTGCGCGCTTTTGTCGGACGGGTGCCGAGGGGTACCCTGATCCGCTAGCGCGCGGTTGAGACCCAGCGCGAGCAGGCATAGGCATACCGAGAGACCGACGTACTTCAACATTCCATGTGCCCGTGAGTTTTGTATGGTTAGCGGAAGCAAGTTGTTTGCCAATGACGCGGCGGCGATACACGACAGTGCCCGCGGCGGCCGCCGAGCGCGTGAAGGGTTTGGCGAGGCGTTGATGAGCTTCGGCTCGGAGGCGCCTTTCGCAGGGCCCGCTTTGCCACGGTTCCAGGCTCGAATATTGCTTGGAACGAAAAGATAAAAGGCCTCATTTGACGGAGCACTGGCGGCAAAGCGCTGCTCCTGGAGCTCGTTTTTCTCGCTCGCGATGGCTCGATCGAAGAGCGAGTGAACGGGAAAAATCGTTGTGCATGCTGTGACAGAGGGCAGCATTGGCCGAGGTAAAGCGCTTTAGTCTTCATGCTTGCTCACAGAAACGCAGCTACGTCTTCCCTCATATCGACATGACTCTCAATCCGTATCTGACATTTCGCCACTCGCCCTGGACGTTTGACGAACGAACCGCCGCTGAGCTTGAACAGCTCATCGACGGCGCGATTGTCGTGGATGAAACGGGATGCATCATTTTTGCCAACGCCGTGGCCATCGCGATGCACGGCCGGCTCATCATGGGCGTGCAACCGGACGACTACAGCCCGGTGCACGGGCTATTTACTGAGGACGGCAGGCCGTATCCCTCGACCGATCTGCCACTAGCTCGAGCCGCCATGCGGGGCGAAACCGTGGTGGGTGCACGGTGGCGTATTCGCCGGCCCGACGGCACCAGTGTTGTCGCTATGGGCGACGCCATGCCTTTGATGGACGCGCAGCGCAGGCAGACCGGCGCAATTCTACTGTTTCACCAAACCAGTTCATGATTGCTGTGGGTCGTCCGCAGCTTGCAGCAGTGCTCGGCGCGCGCGCCAAATGCGCGCGGCGTGGCGTCGATCAACCGCCACCGCGCCGGCGCGGATCGCCGCATCGCGAAGGTCCGGCTTCAGGTCATAGTGGGGCGCGGCGGCCTTGTCTTGAAACCACTCCCTGCGCATGCCGATCCGTGACGCGATGGCATGCAGTTCGCTGAGGTCGATTTCGTCAGTAAACATATGGCAGCTCGGAGTAACTTCTCCGTGCACGACCCAGCCGTAGTTGCGCAGATTGTCGACATAAACCGTCACGGTTTGCTTAATTCAGTGCTTCGCGCCTGAGGTAGCGGCGGGCGCGGCCGGAGCGGTCGTCGGCATCAATGTTTTCGCAGCAGGCGAAGCTGGCGTTGTCGTACCTGTTGCGGTGGAGGTGGAGGATGCCGTCGACGTCGTCGCTGGCGTGCTATCCATGGCGCTGACCATCGCTTTGGAGGACTGGTCCATCGCCTGATCGCGCGCGTCCGGCACGGCCGCGAGCTTTTGTGCCGCATCCAGATGCGATTTCAGTGTGGGAAGATTGGTCTTGACGAATTCCTGGATATCGGTGTCCTTGGTGTCCTTGCCTTCGGCCGTAAACAGCTTGATTGCATCCTGATGGTCCTTGACCATCGCTTTGCACCACGCCTGGTCAAAGCCGGCGGGTTTCATCGACTGCAGTTTGTCGTTCTCGTTCTTCGCGTCTTTCCCTGGATCGAAGGGAAAGCTCACTTTTTTGCTCTCCGCCAGCGTTTTCAGCGCGGCGTTGGCCTTGGTGTGGTCATCGACGACGCGCTGCGCCAACGCTTTTACCTGGTCATTGGAGGATTTGCTGAGCGCCGTATTGCCCAGCTGTATTTCAGCCATATCGCCTTTGGCGGCGTTTTCGATGAACACCGTGTCGGCGGCGCTGAGGCTGCTTTGCGTAGCACTGGCGGTATCGGGCTGCGCCGCAGCAGGCAGGGCGACGCTCAGTGACAGGGCGGCGGCGAGTGCTTGGGACAGATGGCGAATCTTCATGAGTCTTCCTTTTTGCGCTTCGTAGGTGGTCGATGAAAACCCAGTGGCTGGAAAAGCTCTGTGACGGTTCGGCGAATGTTCTGGCGGCCGGCGGTTTGGATTAGCGGAAATAACAGCCGCGCCTCAGGCTCAACGCCTGTGACAACCCGCCGCGCAACGGTCGCGCAAAGCGGCGCAGCGGGCAATCCGTTAGAATTGGAAGACTTGGCCGCGGGCGTTGATGGGGCGGGTTTCCGCGCTCCACTGTGGCTCACCAATTCGGGTATACAGGTTATGAGCAACAAGACCGTTTCACTGATCGGCGTACCGACCGATGTTGGCGCCGGACATCGCGGCGCGTCGATGGGCCCTGAGGCGCTGCGGGTGGCAAATTTGTTCGCCCGCTTGCAGCGCTGCGGGCTGAAGGTGGTCGATCGCGGCAATCTGCAGGGTCCACTGAACCCCTGGCAGCCGCCGACAGATGGATATCGCCATCTGGATGAAGTTATCGCCTGGAATACGGCCGTCTATACGGCTGTGCATGATGAGCTCCAGGCGGGCCACCTGCCGATCATGCTCGGTGGCGATCATTGCCTGGCGATTGGCTCCATCTCTGCCATTGCGCGCTACTGCGAAGATCAGGGCAAAAAACTGCGCGTGCTGTGGCTGGATGCGCACACCGACTTCAATACCGCGCTCGCTACGCCGTCGGGCAATATTCACGGCATGCCGGTGGCGTGTCTCTGCGGCAACGGCCCCGATGCGCTCACCACGCTCAGTGGTACCAAGCCGGCGACCAAGCCCGACGTGTTTCGCCAGATCGGCATTCGCTCAGTTGATTCGGTCGAGAAAAAGCTGGTGCGTGAGGCCAGCGTTGGCGTGTACGACATGCGCCATATCGACGAGGTCGGTATGAAGCGCACCATGGAAGAGGCGCTGGCCGATATCGACGAAAACACGCACCTGCACGTGAGTTTCGACGTGGATTTTCTGGATCCAAGCATCGCGCCAGGCGTCGGTACCACCGTGCGCGGCGGCCCGAATTATCGCGAGGCGCAGCTTTGCATGGAGATGATCGCCGACACTGGTCGGCTAGCCTCGCTGGATATCGTCGAACTCAATCCGGCATACGACAAGCGCAACCAGACGGCCAAGCTTGCGGTCGATCTGGTCGAGTCGCTGTTCGGCAAATCCACGCTGATTCGCTGACGCCGGAATCCGCGCGTCTCCCTCCGATGACCCACAAGCGAACATCATGCAGACTCGTGTACTGACCGGCATTACCACTACCGGTACGCCACACCTGGGCAACTACGTCGGTGCGATCCGCCCCGCGGTGCAAGCCAGCAAGCGCGATGACGTCGACGCGTTTTATTTCATGGCCGATTATCACGCGCTGATCAAAAGCGGTGATGCCGATCGAATCGAGCGCTCGCGGCTGGAGATCGCCGCGACCTGGCTGGCCGCCGGACTCGATCCGCAGCGCGTTACCTTTTATCGGCAGTCGGATATTCCGGAAATCCCGGAGCTGACATGGTTCCTCACCTGCATCGCTGCCAAAGGCATGCTCAACCGCGCGCACGCCTACAAGGCGGCGGTGGATCGCAATGCGGAGACCGGCGAAGACGCCGATGCCGGCATCAACGCCGGCCTCTACATGTATCCGGTGCTGATGGCCGCGGACATTCTGGCGTTCGATGCGCACAAGGTACCGGTGGGTCGCGATCAGATCCAGCATATCGAGATGGCGCGCGACCTTGGCCAACGCTTCAACCATATCCACGGCCGCGAGTTCTTCGTGCTGCCGGAGGCGCTGATCGAGGAGCAGGTGGCCACCTTGCCCGGCCTCGATGGTCGCAAAATGTCGAAGAGTTATGACAACACCATTCCGCTGTTTGCCGGCGGCAAAAAGCAGCTGCGCGAAACCATCATGCGCATCGTCACCGACTCGCGCCTGCCGGGCGAGCCGAAGGATGCGGACAACTCGGCGCTGTTCACCATCTTTCGTGCGTTTGCGGGCGAGGACGAGGCAAAGTCGTTTCGCCAGTCCCTGCTAGACGGCCTGGGCTGGGGCGACGCGAAGCAGGCGCTGTACGAGCGGGTCGAGCGGGACGTGGCGCCGATGCGCGAGCGCTACGAGGCGCTGATCGCCGATCCGGCGGGTATCGAACGCATTCTTCAGGAAGGGGCGATCAAGGCACGTGCGATAGCTACGCCGAAAATTGCGGCCTTGCGCGATGCGCTCGGTCTACGTTCGGCCGGTGCGCCTCCCGTGACATCTGCGCCAGCCAAAGTTGTCGAGAAGTCGAGCAAAGCACCGCGTTTTGCCAGCTTCCGCGATGCCGACGGCAGCTTCCGCTTCCGCCTGTTTTCCGCGGACGGCGACGAGCTGCTGCTGTCGGTGCCGTTCGCCGATCCCAAGGCGGCCGGGGCATTGCAAAAGCGGATCAAAACGGCCGGCACCGACGGTGTCGTGCTGCAGATCGATGCGTCGCGCGTCGTGCTTGAGCTGGACGGCGAGCCGGTGGCGAGTTCCGCCGACTATCGCGACGAGCCAACCTGCGACGCCGCGCTGTCACAGCTGCGCCAGGCGCTCGACCAGCTGGCGGCCGGCGCGTGATGCGAAAGCTTGCCGGCTGGCGGACTCGCTGATCGATGCGCTACCTTGCCTTTGTCCTGCTCGCGCCGTGGCTGCTGATTCTTTGCTGGGCGTACTGGGCTTACCCAAAGAGTCTGCCCAGGACGAGCGCGCGGCGCGGGTTTGATGCCGCCGCCGTGCTGATCGCGCTGGCCGCCGCTGCAAAAGCGGCGTTGCTCGGTTTCGATACCGCCCTGCGGCCGAGCATCGGTCAATTCGGTCGCGGCAGCGGCGGCATCTGGCAGCAGGTGCTGCCGGCGCTTTACGGCTATGGCGCGCTGCTCCTTGTGCTCGCGCTGGCGCTGGGCTTGCGCTGGATACTGTGGGGCCGCAGGCGCTGAGTCGGTTCGGCTACGCAAGCGGTCGTCGGATGCCGGCGTCACGGGATGCGACAATGTCGGATATGACGCCGCTCAAATATCTTCAGGCTTATCCCGCCAACCTGCAGGACAAGGTTCGCGAGCTGATCGCGCGCGATCAGCTGGGCGATCATCTGGCGGCGCGTTATCCCGAGCGCCATGCCGTACAGAGCGATAAGGCGCTATACGCCTACACCATGGCACTGAAGCAGCAGCATCTGAAAAACGCGCCAGGCATCGACAAGGTGCTGTACGACAGCAAGCTCGACGTGGTGCAGCGTGCGCTGGGTTTGCACACCGCGATTTCGCGCGTGCAGGGCGCCAAGCTCAAGGCAAAAAAGGAAATTCGCGTGGCGGCGCTGTTCAAGGCTGCTGCCCCTGAATTTCTACAGATGATCGTGGTGCATGAACTGGCGCATCTGAAGGAACTCGACCACAACAAGGCGTTCTATCAGCTGTGCCAGTACATGCTGCCCGCGTATCACCAGCTCGAATTTGATCTGCGCGTGTATCTGACCTGGCGCGACCTGCCATCGGTCGACGGCGCCAACGCACCCCACTGAGGATCATCATGGATAGCGCGGCACTCCAGAAATACCTGTTGCGATTGTTCGAGCGTCACGACGTCGAACTCGAGGAGGACGAAGAAGACTGGCTGGTGACGGACGGTGATTTTCCGGCGATCCGCGCCACCTGGACGCCCGCAACAGTTGATGCGCCCGGCCGTCTCGATATCGATATCGTGATCAGTGAAGAGCGACGTATCGAGGAAAGCTTTGCCGGCTTCGGCGAGGGCGATGCCGCCTGCCGCGACGCGCTGAAAGCCTTCGAACAGAACGTCTTTCATCTCGTGCTCGCCGCCTGCTGGTACGTCACCGACGACCGCCGCATGCAGATCACCGCCTGGGACATCGGCGTGCGTACCTGGGACGTGTTCATCGGACCGTTTACCGTGCGTGGTCCTGACGACGGCGTGGTCATTCCGTCCGAAGCGATGGCGTCGATCGAAACGGCGCTGAAGCGCGAGTCGCTCACTCCCGAGTTGCACTGGGTGCGCGTGATCCATCGTCACGACAGTCAGGGAGAGCGGCGGACTGATGTGCTGCTCGACAACGAGCCGTGGCCGACCGGCCTGCAGGCGCTGAGCGCGATCGACTGGCCGGCCTCGGGCGATTACACCGCCAGCGCTTTCGTGATGTTGGATGTGCGGGATTACTGATCTGCTGTTACAGCATCCGAAGCGATCGTCGGGATAACGCATCGGGTGATCCGGTAAAAACGAAAACGCCACCTTGCGAGGTGGCGTTCTCGTTTTCTCGGTCAGCGGATGCCGCGATCCGCTCAGTTCGGCAGCGACAGATCGTCCAGCATGGCTTTGAGGAAGCGCGCTGCTTCACCACCGGTGGCGGCGCGGTGATCGAACGTCACCGACAGCGGCATGCGGCGATGCACCTCGATACCGCCCATCACGGCGACCACGTCGTGGCTGAGCTTGCCCGCGCCGATGATGGTCACGGTCGGGGGCACCACCACCGGCGTCGCATAGCGGCCGGCGAACATGCCGAAGTTGGACAGGCTGATGGTGTAGCCGGACAGCTCCGACGCCGGGATGCTCCGATCTTCTACCTGCGTACGCAGGCGTTTGATCGCCGAACGTACGCCGGCCGCGTCGAGCACGTCGGCGTTGCGCAGCGCCGGTACGAACAGGCCGTCGTCGGTGTCCACGGCGATGCCGATGTCGACGTGCGGATGCAGGGTGCGCGTGAGGTTCTTGCCGTCGAACCAGGCGTTCAATGCGGGCACGCTCTTGCAGGCGAACACGATGGCGCGCACCAGCCGGGCGGTGATGTCCTGCTTGCCGATCCAGGCGTGCAGGTCGGCATCGTCGACGATGGTGGTTGGCACCACCTGCGCGTGGGCGTCGGCCATCACGCGCGCCATATTGCGGCGCACGCCCTTGAGCTGCTCGGGCTGGCCGCTGGCCTGCGCGCCGGGCGACGAGGTTCGCACCGGCTTGCCGGCGAGCGAGACTGGGCCCCGTGCCTGCTCCTGTGGCGCAGGACCGGGCTGCGGCAGCTCGGGCGCAAGATGACGTCCGGCTGACGCGGGAACCGCGCGCGCCGGAGCGGCGCCGAGGCCGGCCGAGCCGTTGGCGGCGGCGTCCTTGACGTCCTTCATCGTGACGACGCCGTCGGCGCCGGTGGGCGCGACGCGGGTCAGGTCGATCTTGAGTTTCTTGGCCAGCGCGCGCACGGCCGGCACGGCCTTCACGCCGCCCACGCTAGCGGCCTGTTCGACGTGCACGTGATTGCCGCTGACCATCGCGCCGACCACGGTACCCTCGTCTTCGCGCACGGCGGCGGTTTCTTCGACCGCGCCGCCTTCATCGGAGGCGACCACTTTTTCGGCTTCCTGCGGGGCTGGGCTGCCCACACTTTTCTTGGGGCCATGCTGATGGCCGGTGGATTCGGCCTCCGCGCGCTGCTTGGCATTCGGGTCCGGCTCGAACTCGGCCAGCGCGGCGCCGGTCTCGATGATGTCGCCGGGCGCGCCGTGCAGCTTGGTCACCTTGCCGGTGTAGGGCGAGGGCACGTCGACGACCGCCTTGGCGGTTTCCATCGAGCACAGCGGCGCGTCCAGCTTGATGCTGTCGCCGACCTTGACGTGCCACTCGACCACGGTCGCGTCGGGCAGGCCTTCGCCGAGGTCGGGCAGGTAGAACGTTTTGATATCAGCCATGGGTTTTTATCCGGGAACGGGTAACAGGGAACAGGGAACGGGCCAGGTGCGTGAGAACTTGATGTTCCCCGTTCCCTGTTCCCGTTCTCCAGGCCAGATCAGCTTGCCGCCAGCGTGCGCTTGGCCGCATCGACGATGCGCTCCACGCTGGGCAGGTATTTCATCTCGAGGCGGAACAGCGGGATATGCGTGTCGAAGCCGGTGACGCGCTCGACAGGCGCGAGCAGGTCGTACAGGCATTCCTCTGACAGGCGCGCGGCGATTTCGGCGCCGAAACCGGCGGTCTTCGGGGCTTCGTGCACGATCACGCAGCGGCCGGTCTTCTGCACCGATTCGGCGATGGTGTCGAAGTCCAACGGGGTGAGCGTGGCTACATCGATCACTTCGGCGCTGATGCCTTCGGCAGCCAGCTCGTCGGCGGCCTCGAGGCATTCCTTCACCTGCGCGCCCCAGGTCACCAGGGTCACATCGGTGCCATCGCGCAGCACGAAGCACACGTCCAGCGGCAGCGCCTCGCCGTCGTCCGGCACCTCTTCCTTGTACTGGCGATAGATGCGCTTGGGCTCGAAGAACATCACCGGATCGGGGTCGCGGATCGCGGCCAGCAGCAGGCCGTAGGCGCGCGCCGGCGACGACGGCAGCACCACGCGCAGGCCGGGGATATTGGTGAACAGGTGCTCGTTCGCCTCGGAGTGATGCTCCGGCGCGCGGATGCCGCCGCC
>CAIKJM010000612.1 GCA_903827735.1 uncultured Rhodanobacter sp.
CCCTGCGTCACCGACACCGAAACCGCCGCTGCCGCAATGCCGATGAGCAGGATCACGGCCAGCATTTCGAGCAGGGTGAAACCGCGCGCCTGGTTGAGCCGCGCGGCGAGTGAGGAGCGTAGCGACACGAGTGTGCGCGCGCGCGTCAAAGCTGCCTCGCGATGCTCGTCCCCCTTCGCTCGTCGCTCCACCCTGAGTGCACTCATTGCCAGTTACCGACATCCTGGCTGTAGCCGTCGCCGCCGGGCTTGCCGTCCTGCCCGTAGAAAATCAGATCAAAGCTGCCGTGCTGGCCCGGGTACTGGTAACCAAACGGATGGCCCCAGGGATCCTTCAGCTCGGACTCTTTGGCATACGGACCCTGCCAGTTTGTCGCGTTGGCCGGCTTGGTCATCAGGTCGTCCAGCTGCTGCGGCGGCGAGCCGTTGTCGAGCGCGTAGTTCTCGATCTTCTGGCTGAGCGTCATCAGCTGCGCTTTGCCCGCGCCGTATTTGCCCTTGTCCACGTTCTTGCCGACCTGGGTCACCACCACCGCGCCGATGATGCCGATCAGCACGATCACCGCCAACATCTCAAGCAGGGTGAAGCCGCTGGCGCGCGATGCGCGCGGCGAACGGCTGACTAAAAACGCAGAGCGTTTGGACGAGCCAACGCGAGCATTTTTCTGCTCGATCGATCTTCCGTTGCGTTTGCGCGTCATCAAGTCGCGTTGCATCCAAACTCGTTTTATCAATTCGGCCATCATGTTCTCTCCGTTCAAATCTTTATTGAATATTGCTGGTCAGGCTCAGCAGCGGCAGCAGGATCGCCGCCATGATGATCGCCACCATCACCGTCATCACGATGGTCAGCGCCGGCACCAGGGCGGCCAATAGGCGATCGATCGCGCGCTTGGATTCGAGCTCGAAAGTGTCGGCGACTTTCAGCAGCATGGTGTCGAGCTGGCCGGCTTCTTCGCCGACCTGGACCATCTGCATAGCCAGCCGCGGAAACAGCTTCGACTGGCCCAGCGCGAGGCTGAGACCGGAGCCGCCCTTGACCTGCTCATGCGCCTGGATCAGTGCGGCGTCCAGCGCCCGGTTGCTGGTGACCTGGCGCGCGATGGTCAGCGAACTCAGCAGCGGCACGCCGTTTTTCAGCAGCGTGCCCAGCGTGCGGGCGATGCGTGCCGTTTCGACTTTCAGCAGCAGCGGACCCACCAGCTTCATCGTCAGTATTTTTGTGTTCCAGGCCAGCCGCGCCTCGGGGTCACGCAGGCGCGCGCGCCAGAAAAAGATGCCGCCGCCGATCAGCAGAAGGATCAACCACCACCACGACTGCAGCGTATTGCCCAGCACCAGCACGGCCTGGGTGATCCACGGAATGGGTACCTGCATGTCGGCAAAAATCGGCACGAACTGCGGCACCACGTAGGCCAACAGCAGCACCAGCGATCCAAGCACGCCCACCATCAGAAACGCTGGATAGATCAGCGCATTGACGATGCTGCCGCGCAGCGCCTGCGCGCGCTCCAGATAATCGGCCAGACGGCGCAGCGTTTCTTCGAGCGAGCCGCCGGCTTCGCCCGCGCGCACCAGGCTGATGTAAAGCTTGGGAAACACGCCGAGCTCTTCGTCCATCGACTGCGACAGCGTGGTGCCGCCGCGTACGCGGTCGCGCACGCGTTCGACCATCTTCTTGGCGTGCTCGCCCTCCGGCAGGTCCAGCAGGATGCTCAGCGCGCGGTCGAGCGGCTGGCCGGCGCTCAGCAGGGTCGCCAGCTGATGGGTGAACTGAGCCAGCTGATCGCCGCTGAACGGCCCTCGCTTGAACAGGCCGGCCAGCCCGCTGCCGCCGGCCGCGCCATCGGCCGGTTGGGCGGCCAGCAGGGTGTGGCCCTGATCCTGCAGGCGGCCGATCACGTCCTCGACGCTGAGCGCCTCCATCTGGCCCTGCAGCATTTCGCCCGAATCGCTGACCGCCCTGTAGCTGAATTGCGCCACGTCAACCGTCCTGCGTGACGCGCATGACTTCTTCCAGCGTGGTCACACCGGCCACGGCCTTGGCGATGCCGTCTTCGTACATAGTGCGCATGCCCTCGCTGCGCGCCTGGCGCTCGATCTCGCCGGCGTCGGCGCGCTGCATCACTAGCCTGCGCAGCGGATCGCTCATCGTCAGAAATTCCATGATCGCGCGACGGCCGCGATAGCCGGTGGGATTGGCCGCGCTGGTACCCGGCTTCCAAAGGCGGATCGGCCGCTCGTCGGTATATTTTTCCAGCTCGAATTGTTCGATCACTTCGGGCAACGCTTCGTACGCAATCGCCGTTTCCGGATCGAGCCGGCGCACCAGCCGCTGGGCCAGGATGCCGTTGATGGTGGAGCCGAGCAGGTAATCCTCCACGCCCATGTCGAGCAGACGCGTGATGCCTCCCGCCGCGCTGTTGGTATGCAGAGTCGACAGCACCAGGTGGCCGGTGAGCGCGGACTGAATTGCGATGCGGCAGGTTTCCAGATCGCGCATTTCGCCGATCATGATGACGTCCGGATCCTGGCGCATGATCGAACGCAGCGCACCGGAAAAATCCAGCCCGATCTGCGGCTTCACCTGAATCTGGTTGATGCCTTCAAGCTGGTACTCGACCGGGTCCTCGACGGTGATGATTTTCACGTCGGGCGTGTTGATCTGCGACAGCGCGGTATACAGCGTGGTGGTTTTACCGGAACCGGTCGGACCGGTGACCAGCAGGATGCCGTGCGGGCGTTGCAATACGTCGACAAAGCGCTGCTGGAAGCTGTCGGTAAAGCCGAGCGACGCAAAGTCAAACACCACCGATTCGCGATCGAGAATACGCATGACCACCGACTCGCCGAAGCTGGTCGGCACGGTCGACACGCGCAGGTCGAGCTCCTTGCCCTGCACGCGCAGTTGGATGCGGCCGTCCTGCGGCAGGCGGCGCTCGGCAATGTTCAATCGCGCCATGATCTTCACGCGCGAAATCACCGCGGCCGTCGACGACGAGGGCGGCGCTTCCACCTCGTGCAGCACGCCGTCGATGCGATAACGCACCTTCAGGCGGTTCTCGAACGGCTCGATATGCACATCCGAGGCGCGCTGTTCGACGGCGCGCTGCAGGATCAGATTGACCAGACGAATCACCGGCGCCTCGGAGGCCAGGTCGCGCAGATGCTCGACGTCGTCCTCTTCGGCAGCGCTGCCGTCGAGGTTTTCCACGATGGTGCCCATCGCCGAACGGCCGGTGCCGTAATAACGTTCGATCAGCCCGTCGATTTCCGAACGCAGCCCGACACGCAGCGCCACCGGCCGGCCGGCGGCCAGGGTGACCGCCTGCAGCGGATACGGATCGGCCGGATCGGACACGATCAGGGCCAGGCCGTCTTTTTCGTCCAGCACCGGCACCACGTGCTGCTGCTTGAGAAAGCGCAGGGAAATATCCAGATCGGCAGGCGGCAGTTCAGGCGCATCGCGCGCCGCGAGCAGCGGCACCTGCAGCAGTTCGGCCCAGGCTTCAGCCAGATCACGCTCGGAAACCAGACCAAGGCGGGCCATCAGCGTGGTCAGCGTACCTTCGGCCGACTCTTCGTGCAGACGACGCGCACGGCCGAGGTCGCTGTCTTTCAAGCGACCGCGCGCTACCAGCCACGCGCAGACTTCCGCTTCGCGATCGTCCGCCGCCGTGCTAGCCCCGCTTGCCGCCGGCTTGATGACTGCCGACATGATTCCACCCCGCTCAATTGCCTGTGTGAGCCGTCAACGCTGGTTTTCGCAAACCACCAGCTCCGACGACATGACCGCCATAACTAGCACAACTTGGTTATCCAGATGTGGCCGCCGATGAATGCAACGACGGCTATCACATCCTGTCGCCAGCGATGGCGTCTGAACGACCCAGCGACACGTATCGCACGCAAAACACCCACCATTGTGACGTCTCCACCCGTCCAGCGGCGTATTCCGATCTTAGGAAAATTTCCTGCATCCCTGCTCGGTTTAAGAGCGTATCTAAGTCTGACCTGAGCGCCGACGGTTAGTTCGAACAGCCGGTCAAGGGAACTTCGGAAGATGCCGGTACGATGGATACGGTTTGAGCTGGGGAATACGTTGATCACAGCGCGCAAGGGCTTTGCCCGCCTAAAAATGGCGTCGTTCCGGTGCGCAAGCCTGATGCTCTTCATAACCGTTTGCGTGCATGCCGAGCCTGCCGACGCCCCGGCCGACGACAGCGCGCCGGCGAGCGCGTCCTCCTCCGCGAAAAATCTTGCCCCCGTCAAAGTCGAAGGCCATTACAACAACGGCATCGGCACGTCGGATGCCGCATCGCAGGGCGTCATCCTGGGTTCGCTGCTGCAGGATATTCCGCTGCTGCGTCCGGGCGAGGTGCTCGAAGCCATCCCCGGCATGGTGGTGACCCAGCATTCGGGCGACGGCAAGGCCAACCAGTATTTTCTGCGCGGTTATAACCTCGATCACGGCACAGACTTCGCCACCAGCGTCGACGGCGTGCCGGTGAACATGCCGACCAATGCCCACGGCCAGGGCTACTCCGACCTCAACTTTCTGATTCCGGAACTGGTTCAGCAGATCGACTACCGCAAGGGCACGTATTACGCCGAGAACGGCGATTTTTCCGCCGCCGGCTCGGCCGATATTCTCTATCGCAAGGACTTGCCGGCGCCGATCCTCAATCTCACGCTGGGCAGCTTCGACTATCGACGCGTGCTGCTAGCCGGATCGACGCCGGTGTCATTGCCGGCCTGGACCGGTGCCGGTAACGGTAGCGCCGCCGGCCCGACACTGCTCGGCGCGGTCGAGGTGATGAGCGAAAACGGCCCCTGGCGTCTGCCCGAGGACATGCACAAATTCAACGGCCTGGCCCGCCTGAGCGATGGCGACGACGCGCGCGGGTGGTCGATCGACCTGAACGCCTACGACGCGCACTGGGACTCCACCGATCAGGTGCCCCTCTCGCTGATCCAGTCCGGCGCGCTGTGCCGGTTCTGCGCGCTGGATACCAGCGACGGCGGCTACAGCGGCCGGGACATTCTCTCCGGCGAATGGCATAACCAGGATGCCAGCGGCTATACCCGGGTTTCGGCCTACGCCGAACACTACCGGCTGCAGCTGTTCTCCGACTTCACGTATTTCGAGCTTCGCCCGGATACCGGCGATCAGTTCGAGCAGGCCGAATCGCGCAATTTGGTCGGCACCAAGATGGCCCAGGGCTGGACCGGCAGCCTCTTCGGCCACGATTCGACCACCGAAGCGGGCTTTCAGCTGCGCCACGACCATATCGACGTCGGCCTGTTCAACACCGAAGATCGCATCCCGTTTCAGACCGTCAACGACAACCGTGTCAGTGAAACTGAAGCGGCCGCGTACCTGGAAAACACCACGATCTGGAGCGACTGGTTCCGCAGCCAGATCGGCATCCGCCAGGACAACATCCACCTTGGCCTGACTGAACTAAATATCCCACAGAACACCGGCACCGGCTCGGGCAACCGCACCTCGCCCAAGCTCGCCCTGGTGTTCGGCCCGTGGGCCAAGACCGAATTTTTCCTCGACGCCGGCAATGGCTTTCACAGCAACGACGCGCGCGGCGTGATCTACCGCGTCGATCCCACCACCGGCGGCCCGGCCTCGCCCGTGCCCGCCCTGGTGGGTGCGTTTGGCCAGGAGGTCGGCGTGCGCACGGAAATCATTCCGGGCCTGCAAAGCTCGCTCTCGTTGTGGCGACTGAACAGCGAATCCGAGCTGGTCTACGACGCCGATTCGGCCGTTGGCAGCACGACGCCCAACGGCGCCAGTCGGCGCTACGGCGTGGAGTGGAGCAATCACGCGGTGCTGACCGACTGGCTGCTGTTCGATGCCGACCTTTCCTACACGCACGCCCGCTTCGCCAACAACAACGACAACGGCGAACCGGGCGACCACATTCCCAACGCGGTTCCCAAAGTCGGCTCGATCGGCCTGACCATGCACGATGTCGATGACTGGTCCGGCGACATCAAGCTGCGCTACATCGGCAAGTACCCGCTATCGCAGGACAACACCCTGGTAGGCTCGTCAGCCATCGTCACCAATCTCCGCCTGGCGCGCGCGCTCACGCCATCGATATCGCTATCGCTGGACGTGCTGAACCTGTTCGACCGCAAGTACTACGATATCGAATACGAACAGGACTACCGCGCCTCGCTGGCCAGCGCCCCGGTCCCCAACGGCATCACCGTGCACCCGGGCGAGCCGCGCGAGGTGCGGCTAAGCCTTGATCTGAAGCTCTGACCGATTCGCTTGTCGCCGCACCAATGTCTGGGACAATGGCGCTTTGCTCGAAACGGCTAAGCCATGCAGTTGCTAGATATCGGCGTCAATCTCGGTCACGAATCGTTTCAGCCTGATCTCGACGCGGTGCTGCAGCGTGCGGCCGGACACGGCGTGGACCGAATGATCGTGACCGGCGCCTCGCGCGAGGGCAGCGAGCATGCGCTGGTACTGGCCAAGGCGCATTCCGGTCGTCTGTTTGCTACGGCTGGCGTGCATCCGCATCATGCGATCGACTACGACGACGCCACCGATGCGCGGCTGCGCGAACTGGCGCGCGATCCCGTCGTACGCGCCATCGGCGAAACCGGGCTGGACTACAACCGCAATTATTCGCCGCGCGAGGTGCAGCTGCAGGTATTCGAGCGGCAGCTGCAGATCGCCGTGGACCTGCAGCTGCCGCTGTTTCTGCACCAGCGCGACGCGCATCAGGATTTTCTCGCCGTGCTACGGCGTTATCGCGACAAGGTGCCGGCCGCGGTCGTGCACTGCTTTACCGACACCGCTGAGGCGCTGCACGATTATCTGGCGCTGGACTGCCATATCGGCATCACCGGCTGGATCTGCGACGAACGCCGCGGCAGCCATCTGCGCGAGTTAGTGCGCGAGATCCCTCCCGACCGCCTGATGATCGAAACCGACGCGCCGTATCTGCTGCCGCGCACGATAAGGCCGCAGCCCAAACACCGCCGAAATGAGCCGATGTATCTGCGGCATATCTGCGAAGAGATTGCGCGCGATCGGGGGGAATCGGTCGACGTTACCGCGGCCAACAGCACGGCGACGGCCGAGGCCTTTTTCCGGCTGTCGTAATTGACGATGCCGCCGCGGCGCGACGCCCGCGGGCTGTCGGGGTGTGCGTGTTTACCGAGACAGCACGCGCGTCTCGCCCAGTCTCAAACCGTCTAGCGCATGCTCGCCGATCTGCACGCGTATCAGGCGCAGCGTAGGAAAGCCTACCGCCGCCGTCATCCGCCGCACCTGCCGGTTGCGGCCCTCGCGTATGGACAGGCTGAGCCAGCTGGTCGGCAGGTGCTTGCGGAAGCGCACCGGCGGATCGCGCGGCCATAGCCAATCCGGCTCATCGGCGCGCTTCGCCTCGGCCGGAAGCGTCGGACCATCCTTCAACGACACGCCCGTCCTCAATGCGAGCAGCGCCGTATCGTCGATCTCGCCATCGACCTGGACCAGATACGTTTTCGGCTGCTTGTGCCGCGGGTCGGTGAGCCGATGCGCCAGCACACCATCGTCGGTCAGCAGCAGCAGACCCTCGCTATCTTGATCGAGCCGTCCAGCCGCATAGACGTCTTTTTGCTTCACGAAGTCGGCCAGCGTACGTCGGCCGCTTTCGTCAGTGAACTGGCAGAGCACGCCGTAGGGCTTGTTCAACGCAATCAACATGGTTCCGAGATGCCCCGCCCCTACCTAACCCGACAGTTAGTGGGCAGAGCTGGTGGCAGCCGGCGTAACAGGCTTGACGAAGCGCAGCGTCATACGATCCGATTCGCCGATCGCCTGATACTTCGCCTTGTCGGTATCGCCCAGCGCGTACGTCGGCGGCAGCGTCCACACGCCCTTCGGATAATTCTTCGTGTCCTTCGGATTGGCGTTGATCTCGCTGCTGTCCTCCAGCACGAAACCGGCGTCGGTCGCCATCTTCACGACATACTTGGTCGGCAGGTAGCCACTCTTCTTCACTGCATCGAGCGCCGCGCTGTCGTCAGCGCGATGGTCGACCACGCCGAGCACGCCACCGGGCCGCAGCACGGTATAAAACGCCTTACACATCGCCGGCGTGGTATCGGCCATGACCCAGTTGTGCACGTTGCGAAAGGTCAGCACCAAATCCGCCGAGCCGGGCGCACCGAACACCGGCGCCTTGGGATCGAACGCGACGAACTTCGCGTTGCCGTAGTGCATCAGGTCGGACGCGAACTTGCGCTGCAGCGCATCCTGATCCTTGCGCGCTTCATCGCTGCTGTCGGGCTTCTCTACGGCGGCAATGTAGTGGCCGTTGTCGTGCAGCAGCGGCGCTAGAATCTCGCTGTACCAGCCGCCGCCGGGAGTGATTTCGATCACCGTCTGATCCGGGCGTATGCCGAAAAATTGCAGCGTGGCCTTGGGATGGCGATAGACGTCGCGAGCCCGATTGTTGGGCGAGCGCCAGTCGCCGGCCAGGGCGGCGTCCAGCTGCTGGCCAGTGAAATCACTGGCACTCGTGGGGGGCACCAAGGCATCGGTCGGCTGATCCTGCGCCGCCGAAGCGGGTGCAGCCTGCGCCATCGCCAATGTCGACAAGCCGAGACAGGCGGCCAGCAGACATGTCGCGAGCGCGCACGAACGATTCATTTCCATACTGCCTGCCCCTTTTCCTTAGCTTCAGTGATGATTGACCCCGCGACGTTTTCCGTCATCGCCGATCAACCGTAGCGCATGCGCGAGCGCGTTCGCGTGAAGGCATTCTACGTCACGCTCGGTCGCTAATCAGGCAGTAGACCGCCTGTAGCCCTCGCATCATTTGCCGTTCACATGCACGTCAGCGGCTGCTTGCATCGACATGTATGCCATCGATTCGCCGTAGTGATACGCCTCTTCGCGTATCCATTCGCGGAACACGCGAAAACCGGCGTGCCCAAGCGAGCGCTCCGGATAGACAAGATAGTAGGCCTCCGGAACATGCAGATAGCGCCGGCCCAGCATGTGCAACAGGCCGGCATCGATCAGCGGACGCGCCATGACCATTCGCCCCAGTGCTACGCCCATCCCTTCCAACGCGGCACGCTGTAGCGCATCCGTCGTGTCGAACTGCGCCACGAAGCGTTTGGGCGCGTGGCCGCCGATCTGTTCGAACCAATCGCGCCAGCGTTCGCTGGGATCGCCAAGCAGCGGCCACAGGCTCATATCGTCCGGGTCTGCGCCCGGCAGATGTTCCAGCAGGGCGGACGACGCCACCGGCACGATCCATTCGTCGAAGAGATGTTCGCTGCGCACCCCATGCCAATGGCCTTTGCCGTAGCGGATGGCGACGTCGACGGAATCGCGCGCAAAGTCGACCAGCGCGCCGGAGGACTGCAGATTGAGTTCCAGCTCGGGATGCATCGCAACCAGACTGGCCACACGCGGCATCAGCCAGCTCGACATCACGCCGGAGAGAGTGCTGATGGTCAGCGCCTCCTCGCGGCGGCACTGGTAGGCCGCCATCGCCAGCTCGATCCCCTCGAAGTGATGGGCCACCGCCTCCATCAACCGGCGACCTTCGGCGGTGAGCCGCACGCCGCGCGGACCACGGTCGAACAGCTTGCGTTCCATCCTCTGCTCTAGCTGACGCATTTGATGGCTGAGCGCACTGACGGTGAGGTTCGCCTGTTCCGCAGCACGCGACAGGTTGCCCAGGCGGGCGACCAGCACGAACTGTTGCAACAGGCTCAGCGGCAACCTACCCATCTTGAATTTCTCACAAGTCTATCTTGTGAATATATCGCTTTTTCCGGCAGGACCTGACGCCTACCTTGAGCACAGCCCAAACCCAAGGCCTCAAGGGAGTCACCTTTATGAATCCGCTGTGGAAAAATCTGCTGTACTTGCACGGCCACATCACCCACGCCGAGCTGGCCTGGAAACCCGACACGCGCATCCCGCCGAATGCACCCAAGGCGGTCATCGCCATCGGCAAGCCGAGGTTCGTGGCGCGGTCGACCTGCGCATTGGCGTGGCCAAGGCTGATCGCGCCGCGCTGAAGCAAATCGGCCGGTCGGTCTGCGCTACGTCATGGCCCTATACGTCACGCCCGCTTTGCCTGGACGAGTGCATGCTTGGTACTTTCCATTGCACGAGGTATGTCTCCATGCAACAGC
>CAIKJM010000613.1 GCA_903827735.1 uncultured Rhodanobacter sp.
GCAGGGTCAGACGCACAGGCAGTTTCGCCTGCATGATCAGGCCGGCCAGCGCGATCGCGTGCGCGGCGCCGCCCATGTCTTTTTTCATCCAGCGCATGCCGTCGCCGGTCTTGATGTTCAGCCCGCCGGTGTCGAAGCACACGCCCTTGCCGACCACCACGATTTTCGGGTGCGAGGCCTTGCCCCACGACAGCTCGATCAGCCGCGGCTCGCGATAGCTGGCGCGACCGGCCGCGTGCAGGGTGGGGAAGTTGGCTTTCAACAGTTCGTCGCCGACCCACTCCCGCACGCTGGCCTTGTGCGTCTTGCCGAGTTGCCTGATCGCCGCGGCCAGATGCGGCGGGCCCATGTCCTCAGTCGGCGTGTTGACCAGGTCGCGCACCAGCGCGGTGGCCTCGATCAGCGGCTGCAGTTTTTTCAGATCGTCCGCCGCCACGGCGAGCGTGGCCGGCGCGCGTTTGGCTTTGCGATAGCGGGTGAACTGGTAGGCGCCGAAGGCCCAGCCCAGCGCCGCTTGCAGCGGGTCGGCCAGCACGCTTTCGTCGGCCAGGTGATAGGTTGCTTCAGGCAGGGTGATCGGCAGTCCGCTCAGCGCGCCGAACGAATCGCTTGCGACGACGCCGGCTAGTACGCGCACCAGTTTGCCGCTGGTATCGCTGATCAGGGCGAACGTGCCCGGGTGGGCGACGAAGCCGCTGTCGTCCAGCGCGCGGCGCTGCGGCGCTGTAAGCCGTTTGCGTGCCGCGGCGAGATGTTTTGCGTCGACGGTTTCAAGGGCGATGCTGTGGCGCGCGCCGGCATTGCGTTCGATCAGGGCAGACATGCGATTTCCTCTATCTCTTATTGGAACGGACGGCGCCGTTTCCACATCAGTCCAGCCGTAAATCATGCCCGCTTTGCGCAGCGCTGACTATGCGGCGGGATGCCGTGTTTCGAGCCAGTTCACCAGCGCCGCCATGTCAGGCAAATCCAGGTCGGGCGCATCGCCCAGATTCGCCGGCCACGGCAAGCGATGGCGATTGATCCACGCCGTGCGCATGCCGGCCTCGCGCGCGCCGACCACGTCGAGCTGCGCATCGTCGCCGATATGCAGAATGTTTTCCGGCGCCACGCCCAGCCGCTCGGCGGCCGCGAGAAAAATGCGCGGGTCGGGTTTGGCCGCGCCGGTATTGCGCGCGCTGACGTGATGATCGAAGTGCATGTGGATGCCGACGCGTTCGAGGTCCGCATTGCCGTTGGTCACGCTAGCGATCGGCCAGCGCGCGTTGAGCCGCGCGAGCGCTGCCAGGCTATCGGGATAAAGCTCGACGCTGTTGCGTGCGGCGAAATAGATTTCCCACAGCGTGTCGACCGGTGCGCTGGCGATACCGCAGCTGGCAAAGGCGTGTTCCAGGGTGAGCTGACGCTGCTTGCTGAAATCGTGCGCCAGGTCGGGTCGATCGACGGCGACCTTGGCACGCAGCTCGCGCATCGCCGGTACCGGCCATGCGCGAGCGACGTCGGGGTGATGCTGCTGCAGCCACGTGTCGACCGCGTGGTCGGCGCGTTCCAATGCGGGCAGCACTGGCCACAGCGTGTCGTCGAGATCCAGTGTAAGGGCGAGTATCCGCACGTCGCCGGTGTCAGCGTAAAACAACCGAGTGCGGAACGATCAGCGGTTGCCGACGCGCAGCGTTTGGCCGAGCTTGACGTTGTTGTCCTTCAAATGGTTCCAGTCGCGCAGCTGCGCGACTTCGACCGAATGCTTGCGGGCGATCGAAAACAGCGTATCGCCCTTGGCCACGGTGTAGCTCTTGCCGCTTTCGCCTTCGCTCTTCGTGCTCTTGGCCTGGGCCACGTTCTCTTTCTTCGCACTGCTCTTGGCCGGTGCCGCGTCGTCGGCGGTCTTGGCGGCGTGCTTCTCGGCCTTGCTCTTCTTCGAGGTCAGCACCGAACCCTTGACGTGCGCAAAGCTGGTCACGGCGACCGCAGCCACGCTGCCCTTGACGTCGGTGATCTGGGTCTTGTCGCTGGCGGCGGCAACTTCCTTGCCCTTGCCGGCAACGAGCGTTCCCGCAACGGCCGAGGCCACGGCCACGCGCGACGCTTCGCTGGGGGCCGGGGTCGAGCTCGGCACAGTCACTGGCGCGATATGGCTGGCGTGACCGCCGGTCTCGGCGAGAATCGCGCTGCGGCGGCTTACATCCACCGCGGCAAGCGCGGCACCGTCGCTGAAGGGCACCACGCCGTGGCGACGCATCGCGGCCTTGGCCGCGTCGGTCTGCAGAAAGTCGATGAACGCAGTGACGTCGGCGGCCTTCGGGTTGCGCGGGTTGGTCACCAGGTACAGCGGGGTGAACAGCACGTAGCTGCCGTTGCCCACAGTGGATGCCGTCGGCGCGATGCCGTTGATCGGAATCATCTTCAGCTTGGGGTTCGATGCCGCATCGGCCATCGTCGCTACGCCCAGGCCGTTCGGGTTCAGGCCCACCCCTTCTTCCAGCTTGTGCGTGTTGACGTACAGGCGCGGCGCGGCCACCGGCTGGTTGCCGCGACCGAACAGCAGCGTGCGCAGGCTGTATTCCACGCCGTCGCCAGGGCTGGCCACCGCGTACAGATCGATCGGCGCGTTGCTGCCGCCCACGTCGCTCCAGTTGGTGATCTTGCCGAAGTAGATATCGTGCAGCTGCTTCAGCGTAAGGCTGTGCACCGGGTTGGCCGGGTTGGTCACCATCACCAGCGCATCCCAGGCGACCGGGGTAAAGACCAGATCGGTGTTCTGCGAGCTGCCGTCGCTGGGGCGCGCGCTGCCGGCGAGATCCGCCGTGCCGGTCGCCACCGCATCGATGCCCGCCAAGCC
>CAIKJM010000614.1 GCA_903827735.1 uncultured Rhodanobacter sp.
ACCTCGCGTGTGTTGTTCAACAAGGCGAGGCTGGGTGCGGTCGCCAGTTCCTCATCCAAGTGCCTGAGGCTCGCGATTGTTCGGTGCAGCTCGGCCACCTCGGCCGCTGGTGGCAGCTGATCGGCTTGCGGTAGTTTCGTTCCAAGGTAGCAGAGATCGGATCCGACTTGCCGACGAGATTGGCGAAGGTTGGCCACCTCTTCTTCGGTCAGGGGCGGCTGATGCTCTTCGCCAATGGTGACCTCATCGTCAAACCAGCCGTGCTCGGCTGCGCCTTGGAGCAGAAGCTCGGCTGCTTTTTGAGCACGAAGCTTTTCACCATCCAAGGTGATCTCGCCCAGCTGTGCCATGGCGATGACATCCACCTTCGCATCGAGTTCGGCAAGCTCGTGATGGACGCGATCAATGGCCGTGTGCAACGTCGCGATCGCCTGCTCCGTCGCTGGGACGTTGAGTTGGGAGACTTGATGCTGGATGGCTTCGATGGAAGCCTGGAACTGGCGAACACCTTCACGGTCGGTCGCCAAGAGGGCAACGGTCAGGGGCCTGACTTCATCCGGAAGCTTGGCCTGCAAAACTTCCAGTGCCGGTTCACCGCGGGACGTCACCAAAACCCGTCGCCCGGTCGCCAGGTAGTGGCAGATGACGTTGGCGATTGTGTGGGTCTTTCCCGTGCCGGGGGGCCCTTGAACAGTCACGCCTGGCGCGTGCTCAAGGCGCTCGATGATGGTGACCTGTTCGTCGTTGTGCGGCAAAGGGAAGTAAAGCTCCTGGATGGGTCCACTTCCATGATTCCGGCCTCCACTCGAAAGTCCGCGGAAGCCACCCGGAACGGGCTCGATTGGCTCATCAGACGGAGGCGTGACCAGTGCAAGCGGACCGAAGGGGATGGTCTCTGCCGCCTCGACCTTTTGTTTCAGCCGCTTCAAGTCATCCAGCAGAAAATTGTTTTGCCGCGGTCGCGCTACGAGCACCCAGCCATCCGTGACGACAAGGTCATCCCCAGGGGGCGGGCACGTCTGGCCGAGGGAAAGAATTTCTCGGTAGCTCCCATTGGAATGAAGGTTTCCCGCAATCAGCTTCATGACCGGGCTGTATGACGAAACATCGAAGGGAGAAAATCCGTTCGCTCCCGGGCGGGCAAGTTGGGATTTGGCGGCCAATTCAGTCTCAGCAGTTCCAGGAACCTGGGCGAGAACAAACGCATCCAGCTCCAACCGGACGTCTGTCTCGCGGGGGCGCAGCTCGATGGCCATGGTTTGCTTATCGATGCTGATTTCGACCGCCTGTGTCAGCAGCGGGTATTCAAATGCCGACGTGCTTCCGTCAGAAGGGATCAACCAGGAAGTAACACCCACACCCCAGACTAGCTCTTGTGGTTTGCCGGTTTCCTCCGCTTCGATTTGGTGTTTGAGGGCAAAGAACTGGCCGTAGACGTCGATGGACTGCCTGCGAGGCTTTTCACGTTCGGCCCATCTGGTCCAGTGCGCGCTGTATTCGTCGAACGCCACCGCGACCAACCGCCTAAACGCTTCTGGATCGGCTTTCGGATCGCCTTCAAGGTCCGCTTCGACTTCCGCGGCATTCAGCGAGGGCGGTTTTCCGTAAGGGTCATAGGCGGCGGAAATGAAATGGTAGATCGGGGCTGGCACGACCGGCGCATCTTGGGATTCAAGTCGCTCCACCCGAAGCCAGACGTGATCACCCTGGACCTCTACATTGAATGAGATTCCGGGCAACGAAGAAAGGTCAGCAGGAAAATAGCGCAGCCCTTTGTGCGCGGAGAGCCTGAACCCTTCCGGCTTAACGATCTTTGCTTGTTCCTGGATATAGTCGAGGAGCCCGACCAGCAAATCTTTCGCAGCCTGCACCGCCTTTCCCCTTCCTTGCACGATCAATTGCCAAGCATGTCGTGTGCCAGCTTACGCTTCGAAGCTACGGAGGTCCAAGCATCGCGCTCCAAGAGTGTCGTGAGCATCTACGCTGTTTTGGTTCGATATAGTGACTGTGCGGCCGATCGGCCGTTGCAAGCAGGGGTTCAACATGCGCGTCGCTGATCTTTCTATCAAAAATTATCGGGGCGTCCGCAACGGGCACTTACGTTTCAAGTCGCACGTCGTCCTGGTCGGCGGAAACAACACCGGTAAAACGACCGTCATTGAGGCGTTAACCCTCCTGCTTGGCCGAGATCGTCTGATTCGAGATTTGACGGAGCACGATTTTTTCGGGTCCGACCCGCAACCGGCCGACCGCATGCACTTGGTCGCCACCATTACAGACTTTGATGGCGAAGACCCCAACGCTCACCCCGACTGGTTCAGAGATGGGAGGGCGGTGCCAAAGTGGTGGGATGAGAAGACAGGCATGGTTAACGCAACCCAGACCAATGCCAGTTGGCGCCTGTGTTGCCAAATCGGCGTTCAAGCCTATTTTGATCGGCCTTCGCTGACTGTTGAGGTCGTTCGATATTTTCACGATCACGACGAGCTCATCGACCCGTTCGACGAAGACACTCCCGTAGGCGTTCCTCCCAAACTCATTCAACAGTTTGGGTTCTTTCTTGTTCGCGCCAGCCGCACTTGGGACCGCGTGCTCTCTTGGGGCAGCGAGTTGTTCCGCCGAACTTTGCAAGCGGCCGCCGCGCAACCATCTGGCGCTATCCTCGCTCAGCGTGACCGGCTCAGAGCTCCCGAACGGGCAATCGAAGATGACCCGCATATTGCTCCACTGATCAACAGCGTGAACGACGAAGTGGCGAGATGCATTGCTGGCTCTCCCAAGCTCACGCTGCGGGTGACTAACACCGATAGTCGATCCGTTCTTGACGCCGTGTCGCCTCACTACACGGTGGGCGCAGGCATGAGCGTCCCTGCAGCGCGCCAAGGTAGCGGCCTCATCTCATTGCAGGGCCTCTTCCTGCTGCTCGAACTGGGTCGACTGCGCTCGGAAGCCGGAGAAGGTTTCACTATGGCACTGGAAGAGCCAGAGCTTCACTTGCCTCCGGCGACACAACAGCAACTCGTCCTGCGCGTTCAAGCCCTTTCGTCCCAGACCTTCATCACTACGCATTCCCCAACCATTGCCGCGATGGCGGATCCCACATCCGTTCTCATGCTGAGGAACGTTGACGGGACGCTGACTGCGGCCCCTTTCTTGACGGAAAAGCTGGCGAACAATGCAGCCAGCTGGCAGCGGAAGTTTTATCAGCACAGTCGAGCAGAAGTGATTGATGCGTTGATGCACGCCACCGTGCTCATTCCGGAAGGCCGTTCGGACCATCTGCTTCTGAAAACGATCCTGCGGCCGCTGATGCTCCGTCAGGAATGGGACGGAGAACATGCTTACTCCTTCGGATTAGATGTCGGCGTTGTTCCGACGGAGGACGCCAAGGTATTGGAAATCGCACGAGACTTCTTGCGCATCCACCCCCGGGTTTGCTGCTTGGTGGATGGCGACCGCGAAGGGCATCGTTACTCCCGCGAATTATTGGACTTGAACCAGCCGGTAATCACAGTCCTTCGCTGGCCTGATGGCTACGAGATTGAAGACGTGATTGGTTGGATTCTGCAAGCAGATGTAACGTCCATTGTTGGCCTGTCGAGCGACATACCCGCTCTGGACGGCGCCGACCTGGCTGGCGTTATTTCGCACATGAAGGCCAAGAAATGCGATGTGGTGCTTTACGAAGCGGTTGCTGAGGTCATTTCCGAAAATCAAGCATGTCGAGAACGGGCGTCTGAATTATTCCAAGCGATGACCAGCGCATGCACGGGGGTTGCTAGCGCCCGCTACGTCATGATCAATCAGGTCTGGATCTTTCAGCCGTGACCATCACCGTATTCTCGGGAGGCGCTGGCTGCGGGAAAACCTATCAATTGATGTATAAGTTGGCGGAAACCATTGCCGCCACCCCTCCGAAGGCTGGGCAGAAAGTCTTGGCGCTCACATTCATGCACGGCGCCAGGCGCAGGCTGGATGAGCAATTGGCCGCAGTGCCTGGACTTGCTCGGCGATACGAATGCACCACGCTGGACAGCTTCGCCTCGCGGATCGTGAGACGGTGGCAATCGTTAGCCATCCAACTGGGCGCGCGGGTCCCAGCCGAGACCGAATACGATGACATGGTGGCCGTGGCCGCCATCCTCCTAGCCAACCGCGAAGTAGTGCTTTGGGTCAAAACGTCATTCCCCATTCTCGTGCTCGATGAAGCTCAGGATTTGACGCGGTCCAGGCTCGCAATCGTCCAAAGCCTTGCCACCGAATTAACTTCGCTCATCGCAGCCGATGAATTTCAGTGCTTGGAACCGGCGCTGCGGCCAAATCCCGCATGGGAATGGTTGAAAGAGCAGAAAGACCACATAGCGCTCGATAAGCCGTTGCGCACCAGTGTTTCGGCACTTCTCGATGCTGCATCGGCATTGAGAAGCGGACTGCGCATTCAAACGGGGCGTGGATTCTCCATTTCCTGCACGCCTAAACCACCAATGGCGGGGGGTTTCTTGAACACCTATATCGCGGGCCTTAAAGGACGCGGCTTGGCTGTCATAACGCCAACCTTTAAGAATTACTCGGATAGCGTTGTTGCATGGACCAGCACGCGATCAAATGCGAGAGGTCTGGGTCCTTATCCCATCAAATGGGAACAATCTGAGACACGAATGGTGGAGGAAGCGTTGGCGGCAATCACACTTCCCAATAACGCAACGCCAGCTCAGGCACGCCATGCGTTGTCCGCCGTAGGAGACATCGCTCTGTCCAGAGATCTTATGACCTGGTTCGATCGGCTGGCACGAACACGAAACGCGCCAGTCATCACCAAGGAAGCTCTGGAAGAACGAATACAGATCATTTGTGCAAACCGACGACGGTTCCAGCCCCCGCTCGCCCGTGGAATCAAAGCCATGTCCGTGCACGGAGCAAAAAATAGGGAGTTCGAAAACGTCGTTGTTTTATGGCCGGCAGCGGTAACCGGAGATGATGACCAAAAACGCCGCCTTCTTTACAACGCGATCACCAGAGCGAAGTCTGAATGCTTGGTCCTGGTCCAGCTTCAAAAGCATCTAAACGAGCCTCCATTCGCTTAAATGGACCGCTTCGGGCAGCCTGCCGACCCAGCAAGATGCTGATTCTTTATCGCTCAGCTCAATCTGCGTGCCAAATAGAAATGTTGCCGCTCTGCTGGCGATTGCCATGCCTTCAGCTGCTCTCGCGATTCAGTGATCACCAAATCGGCAATGAGGTCAGCGGCATCGGCATGGCTGTCGAACCGCATGATCGCTGCTTGTTCATCGGTATCGAACACGATGAAGCCTTTCGTTGCTTGTCTTATCTCAAGCATACCGCCCTCTGCTTCGGGAAGAGTGCTCCGGTCGTCGGTTCCACCGGACGTTTCAGCATCGGCTTTCGCCTGGACACCTGTCGGATCGGGCCGGACTCGCGGAGCGTCTCAACAATGCTTCATCGCGGGCGTTGTCGGTATCGGCGTCGGCAGCCAGACGCTGTAGGTCGTTTCCTATACAAATTCGGCAGCCTCGAGCAGGTCACGGTCGCTAATGAAAGTCCCTCGATCGCGTGTCGAGTGACCCGAGCAGATGGGTCAGGTCACGCAGGTGATGGGCAATCAGGTGACACACGCCTTCCTGCACTTCCCACTGCCCATCGATAGCCAACAGCTGGCTTTCCAGGAGGACACGGTGCTGCAATTCAGCGATCTTTCGCCACACCACTACATTGACCATCCCGTGTTCGTCTTCAATGGTAACGAATGTCACCCCACTCGCCGTGGCGGGTCGTTGTCGCATGGTGACCATTCCGGCAACGCGCACGTAGCTTCTGTGAGGGCGCGTGCGAAGCGTCTTGCTATCAACGCAGCGCGAGGCCTTGAGGCGGGCACGGATCTGACGAAGCGGATGCGGCCCGAGGGTGAGTCCGGTGCGCGCGTAGTCCGCGAGAGTGTTCTCCGCCTGCGTCGGGGCCGGCAAGAGCACCGCCTGCTCCTCAGGACTGGAGTTGCCGAACAACGGCAGCTGTTTTTCAACGCCTGCCGCGGCCCATCGTGCGCGGTGGCGGTTACCGGCCAGACCGCGTAGCGCCGATGCATCGGCCAGCAATTCCTGGTGGCGCTTGTCCAGGCCAACCCGCGCGCAAAGATCAGGAATGTCATCGAAGGGTCGGAGCACGCGAGCGGTTTGAATGCGCAGCGCAATCGCCTCGCTGAATCCACGCACCTGTCGAAACCCCAGCCGAATCAGCGGTGCCCCGTCGGTCTGCCGAGGGTCAGTTTCCAAGGTGCAGTCCCAGTCGCTGAAGCGCACATCCACAGGATAGACGCGGATGCGATGGCGCTGCGCGTCCTGGACAATCTGACTGGGCGAATAAAATCCCATGGGCTGACTGTTCAACAGCGCACACGCAAAAGCGGCTGGCTCGTGCGCCTTGAGCCAGCACGAGGCGTAGACGATCCCGGCGAAGCTCGCCGAATGTGATTCGGGGAATCCGTAAGACCCAAACCCTTTGATCTGCTCAAATAGCTGTGCCGAAAACTCAGCGGTATATCCCCGTTCGAGCATGCCGGTCATGATCCGTTCGCGGTGCTTTTCCATGCCGCCATGGCGTTTCCACGCGGCCATCGCGCGGCGCAGCTGGTCGGCCTCACCGGGCGTGTAGCCTGCAGCCACGATGGCCAGCTTCATCACCTGTTCCTGAAACAGCGGCACGCCCAGGGTGCGCTCAAAAACGGCCTTCAGATCGTCGGATGGATACGTCACTGGCTCTTCGCCGCGGCGGCGGCGAAGATAAGGATG
>CAIKJM010000615.1 GCA_903827735.1 uncultured Rhodanobacter sp.
ACGAACTCGTTGAGGGGTTACGCGCTGCTCCTGCCAGTCGCTCTGCGCCACAGGCCGCAATGAGCGCAGCGACTGTGGAGGCAGGCTGCCGGAACGAACATTCGCGAAGCGAATGGGATCGCCCGCAGGGCGAGCGGCCGGAGCGGCTCGCCATCATGGATCGCGCGAACTCGTCAGGGTTCGCCGCGCTCACCCCACCCTACAAGAGCTCAAGCATGCCAGTCGCCAAATCCATGCGCGATCTCGGCATCCGGCATGGCGATGTCGGGAATCGCGTCGTGTGCGGTGGCGACCGCAGGCATTACTGGTGTGCTGACGGCATTCGCCGCGGAACGAGGCGCCAGCCGCCCGGCCAGCACCAGCTGACCGATCCGGTGATACACCTCGTCGCGACCGAAGGGTTTTTTCATGAAATCGTCGGCGCCAAAACGCTGCAGATAAAACTGCTCGGTCGCCTGCGCGTTGCCGCTGATCATCACGATGGGGATGTTCTGCGTGCGGGGATCGTGGCGCAGGGCGCGCAGCACGTCGAAGCCGTTGAGTCCGGGCATCACCACGTCGAGAAAGATCAGCGCCGGCTGTTCCCGAATCGCCATGATGATGGCGCTATGGCCGTCGCTCGCCTTCAGTACCGCGTACTGATCCTGCACCAACATCTTGCCGAGCACCGCGCAAATCGTCGGCGAATCGTCGACCACCAGCACTCGCGCACCTGCCGCGGCCTGCGGGCGCGCGCCCGAACCGATGCTGTTGAGCAGACGCTGGACAAAACTGGGCTTGGCAAAGCTGGCGGTACTCATGACGCAATCCCCTGAAGCAGACCCATCGTCAAAACGGCGCGTTGCCGTGTTGATGGGCGTGTTGGGGATAGTTCCGTAATTTGCGCCGGCAGAATGCGATGCACTGCTCAGCGTGAGTCCTTCATCCGGCGCAAATCGCGTCGCGCGTGCTTGTCCGGCCGCGATAGCGGGTGATCGAAGGCTGCACCGCTGAGCCGCCGCTGCTCCTTCAGCGTCTCGCGCGCCAGCCGGCTGGCGTCGGTTTCGCGGTAAAGCGCCTGCGCCACGCTGGCCGGGCCGCGCTTGTCGGAAAGGGCCAGCACGACAACTTCCATCCGCTCGTCGCCACGGACCACTTTCAAGCGATCGCCTACGTGCAGCGCTTTGGCCGGCTTGCAGCCGAGATCGTTGACGTCGATCTTGCCACCCTCGATCGCCTGCTTGGCCAAGCTGCGCGTTTTGAAGAAACGGGCGGCCCACAGCCAGATGTCGACACGCACGTCACCCACGGATTCACTTTCTCGTTCGCTCATGCGGGGTAGTCTCGCCTGATCAACGTCACAGAGGGGAGAAAATCCATGGATTGGCATATGTCCCAAATCATCATCGGCGCGCTGCTTTTTGTCGGGGGCTACGCGCTTGGTCGCGTCAGCAAGACGCTCGACGTGGCGCGCGAAACGCGCACCCGATGGACGCCCAACCCCAACCTTGACGACGCCGACATCGAGACGGCAGTTCGAGCAAAAAATAAGATCGAAGCCATCAAGCTTTACCGACAGCACACCGGCGCCGGCCTGAGGGAAGCCAAGAAAGCCGTCGAGGCGATAGCACAGCACATCAACGTGCGCTTCTGAACCTTCGCGAGCCAGCGCCTGCGTAAAGGCCACTTGTACGATGGACTCAACGATCGTGCGGATCGGGCATCGCAATATCCGGGATCGCGTCCTGAACCGCTTGATCGACCGGCTCGACGGCTATGGCCGCCTGTTCGCGCTCTCGCACGGTCAGCCGTCCGCTGCTGGTCAGCGCCTGAATGCGTGCAAACACTTCGCCGCGGCCGAACGGCTTTTTCATGAAATCATCCGCGCCAAATCGCTGCACGTAGAACTGCTCGGTCGCCTGCAGGTTGCCGCTGATCATCACGATCGGGATGTCGTGCGTCAGCGGCTCACGGCGCAGTGAGCGCAGCACCGCAAAACCGTTCATGCCCGGCATCACGATATCGAGAAAAATCAGGTCCGGCAGTTCGCTGCCCGCCAGCGCGATCGCGTCCTCACCAGTCGTCGCCTTGATCACCACGTGCCCGTCCTGGATAAGCATCTTGCCGAGCACGGCACAGATGGTGGGCGAGTCGTCGACGACCAGCACATGTAGACCCTTGGGCACGCCGCTGCGCGGCGCGGCGCGACGCTCTGGCTGACCGCTGCCAAAGATCCGCTTGATCCGTTCGAACGTGGCCATGCGACAACACTCCCCTGAGTATGGCCTCAGTCTCGGCGCACGCGCGTCCACACGCAAGCATCGTTGTCATTGGCTAGCCCAGCAGCCAGTTGCCCAACGGTATGCTGGCCAGGGAAAGAACGATGCCGCTGCTGAGAACGGTATTGGCGAGCGCCGGATCGAGATCGTATTCATCGGCCAGAATCGCCGCCGAGATCATCGGTGCCATCGCTGCCTGCAGTACGCCTACCGTCAGCACCAGTCCGTGCACGCCGGCCAGTCGGCCCACCGCCACGCAGGCCAGCGGCGCCAGCAGGAGCTTCCAGCCCAGCCCTGCGGCTACCGCGCCCCATTCGCGTTCACCGGGGCGGGACTTGAACTGCATCCCGACCGAGAACAGCGCGAGTGGCGTCAGCGTCGCTCCCAGCGGCACCAGCACGCCGTCGATCGCGGACGGCCAGCCGCCCAGGCGCCCCACCACGATGCCAATGACCAGGGAGACGAAGGCGGGAAAGGTCAGAATGCGCCGAACGATCATTGCCGGCTGCGGTGCGCGCCCGGCATAGAGCGATGCCACCACCACGCCGGCGGACGCCAGCAGCGGAAAACAGCCCAGCTGATCGGCCACCACGGCGAGGGTCAAACCGTCCTTGCCGTGCAGCGCCTGAATCAGCGGATAGCCCATGAATGAGGTATTGCCCAGCCCGCATACCAAGATCAAGGCACCGATGCGGCCACGCGACCAGCCCAGCCGCGGGCCGAGCAGGCCGAATAGCAGCCAGGCGCCGAAGAAGGTGATCCACATGGTCGCCACCGGAAACCATAGCTGGGGATCGAAGACGACCTTGGGAATCAGCTCCAGGACCAGCGCCGGCAGCGCCACATTGATCACCCACCAGTTGATGCCCGGCACGATGCCGGCCGGCGGCCTGGCAAGGCGTGCCACCAGTACGCCGAGCACAAGGCAGGCAAACAACAGCAGCAAGGCACTCATCGGATCTCGCTTGGCGGTGACGGCAGCAGCTATTAGACGCGATGGCGCGCCTGCCTGAAAGCGTCGATGGCGGCGTTCGGAGATAATCCCTGTCTCCTTCGACTCGTACAGCTGCCCATGCCGGACATCACCCACCGCGTGCACGGCCTGGCCGATGACAGCGTTTCGCCTGACTGGCCAGCGCTGCGCGCCGACGAGGTCGCGCTACTGTTGCGTCGCTACCCCGCCCTCGGCGCGCCGCTGGGCATTCGCTGGCACAGCCCGCGGCCGCTGTCCGCCGCCGTGCTGGTCGACATCAATGCAGGCGCCGTTTTCGTCAAGCGACATCATCGCTTGGTGCGTTCGGTGGCGACGCTGAGCGAGGAGCACCGCTTCATCGAGCATCTGCGGGGATCCGGCGTTCCCATACCAGAGGTTCTCGCAGATATGGACGGCCAGACGGCCATATCGATCGGCGACTGGGTTTACGAAATCCACGCCGTCGCGGAAGGCATCGATCTTTACCGCAATGCCGTATCCTGGTCGCCCATCGCTGAGCGCGGCCACGCCCGCGCGGCTGGCCAGATGCTGGCGACGCTGCACCATGCGGCCGCCCGCTATACGGCCGATCAGCGCAGCACGCATATCCTGGTGGCACGCAGCGAACTGCTCGCGGCGGCCGATCCCGTGGCCGCGCTCGAGCTGCAGCTGCCCGATCGGCCAGGCCTGGCCGATTACCTGCGCCAGCGCGACTGGTGCAGCGATCTTCAGCACGCGCTGGCACCCTGGCACGCCACGCTGCCACAGCGCCTGGCCCAGCAGCCGGCGCTGTGGACGCACAACGACTGGCACGTATCCAATCTTTGCTGGAGCGACGCGGGCGAGAATGCCCGCGTGGCGGCGGTGTTGGATTTCGGACTGTCTTCGCGCTCGTTTGCGCTATTTGATCTGGCTACAGCCATCGAACGCAATGCAATCGCTTGGCTGGCGCTGGAGCAAGGCGATGGCGCCGTGCACGCCGATATAGCTAGCGCGCTGATCGACGGCTATCGCGAAGTACGCGCGCTGAGCGCCGAGGACATTCACCTGCTGGCCGACCTGTTGCCGCTCGTGCACGTCGACTTTGCGCTGTCCGAGGTGGAATATTTTCACGCCGTCACCGGCTCCCGAGCCAACGCCGACGTCGCCTACGACACCTTTCTGCTCGGCCACGCCGCGTGGTTTGCCACGCCGGCCGGACAAAACCTGTTGCAGGCCATTCGCACGCAGGCCTGACGCAAGGCTCGCGTTTCGTGATTCAATAGCGGTCTTGAAGCGGGGGTGCCTGGCGTTTGCCGGGCTGAGAGAGTCCCTTGGAACCTGACCCGGTTAGTACCGGCGTAGGGAGCTTGCTGAGTCGTCGACGTCCATTCGGGCGCACGGCTGGCCGTCGCTTCGTGTGTGCCACCACGAGACGATGATCGATGACCACTAGCCGCCATTCTCTTACGCTCGCCTTGCTATCCGCCCTGGCGTTTGCTGTTCCGGCCGCCGCACGAGCTGACGACACCACCACGCCCAGCGCAGCGCAGGCGACGCCGCTGGCCACAGTCAAAGTCAAGGGTAAAACCGACAAGGGCTATCGCGCCGAGAGTTCGCAGGTGGATACCTTCGGCAGCTTCGGCAACGCGCCGCTGCACGACACGCCGGCCGCCGTCACGGTCATCACGCGCGACCAGCTGGACGACCGCCAGCCGCGCACACTGAGTGAAATCGCCCACTCCGATGCCGCCCTGGGCGACAACTATGC
>CAIKJM010000616.1 GCA_903827735.1 uncultured Rhodanobacter sp.
AATAGCTCGGCGCAAAGCCGACCAGCACGATCGCAATCATCAGCAAAGACATGGCGGTGAAAAAAACATCATCCGCACGCCTCGTTCCCGAACGAGCAACCAAGCTAGCCATGGCAATCCTTACATGGGGTTGGAATGTATGGGACCGGAACTAGGATGCCGCCCAAAGGCAGCTTTTGCGCTGTTATGCCAGAACTGCAGGCGGCTCGCCACACAAACCTGCCTTGGCGATGATTCCACCCAACATCTTGTGCACGCTTTGCCTGCAAACAGGCGCGCAGAATCCAAAAGCGTACCCAGGCACCGACGTTTCCGAACCTGTAGCGTGATCCGCATGTTCGACCACGTTTCCGCTCGCACACTGTTCCTTGCTCAGTTCTAGCTGCAACTCACGTTAAACGCCTCTTCCAAAAGCTGCACTGCTCGAAAATTTCCTCTTCGCCGTTACTGGGTCGTTGTCTGCCAGCGAACCCGCAGGATCTCGCCATGCCACAGACTCTAAGTATCAACGGAACCGACGTACCCTTGCCGGACGATCCGCGCGTGTCTTTACTCGACCTGCTCCGCGATCATCTGCAGCTGGCCGGCGTCAAGAAAGGTTGCAATCAAGGCGCCTGCGGGGCCTGCACCGTTTTGCTGGATGGCAAGGAGAGAATCCTTTCCTGCATGGCGCTTGCCGTCCAGTACGAAGGGCGAAAGGTCACTTCGATTGAAGGCCTAGCGGCGAACGGCACTCTGCATCCTCTGCAGCAGGCGTTTATCGATCACGATGGTTTCCAGTGCGGCTACTGCACGCCGGGGCAGATCTGTTCAAGCATCGGTATGGTCGAGGAGTTGCGCCGTGGCGTGCCCAGCCATGTCACCGACGATCTGTCGGCAGAAACGATCGCGTTTTCCCGCGAAGAAATCCAGGAGCGCATGAGCGGCAACCTGTGCCGGTGCGGTGCCTACAACGGCATCATCGCCGCAATCTCCGAAACCCATGCCAAGGCGGTCCGATGAATCCTTTCACGTATGCGCGCGCGGCCGACGTCGATGACGCCGTCCAGCTCGCGGCGGGCTCGCAAGCCAAATATCTCGGCGGCGGCACCAATCTGGTCGATCTTTTACGTGAAACGCTGGAGCGCCCGACCGCTTTGGTTGATGTTACCGGTCTGCCCAGCGCGATCGAAGAGCGCTCGGACGGCAGCCTTCTGATCGGCGCGGCGGCAACGAATACGGCTGTAGCCGAGCACCACTCCGTGCGAACGCGCTTTCCCATGCTCACCCGGGCAATCAGCGCGGGGGCTTCGGCGCAGATTCGCAACATGGCGACCGTGGGTGGAAATATTCTGCAGCGGACCCGCTGCAACTATTTCTACGACCACGCCGGCTCACGCTGCAATAAGCGGTCGCCCGGCCAAGGCTGCGACGCAATCGAGGGTGCCAACCGCAATCACGCCATCCTGGGAGGGTCACCATCCTGTGTCGCGACGCATCCTTCCGACATGTGCGTTGCCCTGGTCGCGCTCGGCGCAGTCGTGCATCTCCAAAGCACACGCGGCACCCGCACCCTTCCACTCACCGATCTGCATCGATTGCCGGAAACGAGCCCGGACCAGGAAACGTTCCTGAAGCCCGGCGAGTTAATCACGGCGGTGGAAATCCCCGCGCTGCCTTTCGCATCGGACTCGACGTATCGGAAGGTGCGCGACCGAGCCAGCTATGCCTTTGCATTGATTTCTGTTGCAGCAGCGATTGACGTCAAGGACGACATCATCCAAGACGTCCGACTTGCGTTCGGCGGCGTGGCGCCCAAGCCATGGCGCGCATGGAACGCCGAGGCAGCCCTGAAGGGGAAGCCGGCGACGCTGGAGAATTTTTGCGTGGCGGCGGAAGCGGAGTTGTCCGACGCCAGTCCACTGCGTGACAACGGTTTCAAGGTAGCGCTGACCAATCGCACGATGGTTGCCGTGCTTGACGCGCTGGTGCGAGAAAAGAACGGAGGAAGCAACCCATGAGCATCGTTCAAAAGATTGGCCAGACGGTGATGAAAAAGGCGGCAGAGCTCGCGCCGGATGCGTGGCTCCCAGGTGGCAAGCCCGATCCGCTCATCGAACATCGGCCCGCCTTGATCGGGGCACCCGAATCACGGCTCGACGGCCCGCAAAAGGTGCGCGGCGAAGCGCGCTTTGCGGCGGAATACGCGCTGGACGGGATGGTCTACGCGGCGCTGTTCTACAGCAACGTGCCCAAGGGCCGCATCGCTTCGATCGATACCAGCGCCGCGGAGGCGTCGCCCGGCGTCGTGCTGGTAATGACTCACCGCAATGCGCCCCCGATGAAACCCATGCCGCTTTTCATGACGCAGCCAAAGGCTACCGGCGGCAACGACCTGCCCATTTTTCAGGATGACGAGATCCACTGGAACGGACAGCCGATCGCCCTGGTGCTGGCACAGACGCAGGAGCAGGCCGACTACGCCAGCTCTCTGATCCTGGCCACCTATCTCGCCGAGCCATCAGTGACGTCGCTCTCGGCGGCAAAGGCCAAAGGCACCACGCCGGGTTTGTTTCAGGGCGAGCCTTTGAAGCTGGAAATAGGCGACGCCGAAGCCGCGCTGCTCGCTGCGCCGCACCGGGTCGACTCGGTCTACCGTACGCCGCGCCACAACCACAACGCGATCGAGCTTCACGCTGCCACGGTTTTTTGGAGCGACGACGAACTGACCGTCCACGACGCGTCGCAGGGCGTGGCACACACGGCATGGTCGATCGCCCAGGTCTTCGACCTCAAAGAGGAGCAGGTTCACGTCAAATCGCCTTTTGTCGGTGGCGGCTTCGGCGGCAAAACCCTCTGGGCGCATCAGATACTCGCGGCCGCAGCCTCCAAGCTTGCGGGACTGCCGGTGCGCCTCGTGTTGTCGCGCGAAGGCGTGTATCGGGTGGTGGGCGGGCGCACAACGACCGAGCAGCGCGTCGCGTTGGGCGCGCAGTCCGATGGAACATTCGACGCGCTCATCCATACCGGCTTTGTCGCGATGACGGCGCACAACGCCCTGCCCGAACCGTTCATCCTGCCGGCACGCTGCACGTACGCGGCCGGCAGCTTCAAGCTCGATGTGGAAGTGGCAACAGTCGATATGCTGGCCAACACTTTCATGCGCGCGCCAGGCGAGTCCGTCGGTAGCTTCGCGCTCGAATCGGCCGTCGATGAACTGGCCGAGCAGATCGGCATCGATCCCATCGAACTGCGAATTCGCAATGAACCGGAGAAAGACCCGACCACCGGCAGACCGCACTCGTCGCGCAACCTCGTTGAGGCTTATCGCAGCGGCGCCGAAAAGTTCGGCTGGGGCGAGCGCAACAGCGCTCCGCGTTCGCGTCAGGAAGGCGAGTGGCTGGTCGGCATGGGTTGCGCCACGGCGACCTATCCTTATCACCGCATGCCCGGTGGCGCGGCGCGAATGACGCTTTCCAAGGATGGCCGCGTTCACGTCGAGATCGCCGCGCACGAAATGGGCATGGGCACCTCCACCGCGCAAACCCAGGTCATCGCAGCGCGCCTTGGCCTGCCGATGGATCACGTGACCTTTGCCTACGGTGAATCATCCATGCCGGGCATGGTGCTCGCGGGTGGCTCTCAGCAGACGGCCTCGATCGGCAGTACCATCATCGCCGCCAACCGTGCCCTGGTGACCGAGCTGTTGAAGCTCACCTCTCACGATTCGCCGCTGCACGGGCTTGATCCCGACGACGTCATAGGACGCGATGGCGGCCTTTGCAAAATTGACGAGCCGGAACGATTTGAAAGCTACGCAACGCTGCTTGGCCGCACCGAAACGGGCGAGCTTACGGTCGAGGCCAGCGCGCCGCCGCCGCTTGAGGCGCAGCACTGGTCGATGCATTCCTTCGGCGCGATGTTCTGCGAAGTGCGGGTCAATAGCGTGACTGGCGAGGTGCGTATCAGCCGGTTCCTCGGTTCGTTCGACTGTGGACGCATCATCAATGCCAAGACCGCTGCCAGCCAGTTTCAGGGCGGCATCATCATGGGCATTGGGCTTGCCCTGATGGAAGAGACGCAGTTTGATGAGCGCAATGGCCGCATCATGAATCCGAGCCTGGCCGAGTATCACGTGCCGGTGCATATGGACGTGCCCGAGATCGACATTCTTTGGACCGACATTCCCGATCCGCATGCGCCGATGGGCGCGCGCGGCGTAGGCGAGATCGGTATCACCGGCACCGCAGCAGCCATCGCGAACGCGATCTACAACGCCTGCGGCAAGCGCGTGCGCGATCTGCCGATAACGCTGGACAAACTCATCGACTAGACGTGTGTGACGTCATCCAGGAGCGCGTTTAACACTAGAGTGAAACGCGACTCCCTGCTGCACCGCCTTTTTAAGCGCCGGTGTGCAGGGGTACGTCCACGTGTCGGCTGCGTGCCGCGCCGTATTCTCGTCGCAATCGTTGTAAGCCCGGCGAATGATTCCGCAAGAGCGCCCGCCGCGGATTCGCGCTTCGACACGTGAGCAAAGCACTCTGTCCTGTCGTCATTTCCTTCTTGCCCGCAGCTGCAGTTGCAAAAGTCCTTCGAACATTCCCATAGTGGGAACCCTCAACCAGCAAACGTTGCTGGTGACCCCGAAGGATCGTCGTCCATGAAAAAAGCCGCCCTGGCCTCCACCGTCGTATCGCTCGCCGGCCTCGCCTTTATCGCCTCGCCCGTGCTGTTCGCACAGACCTCCGATGTATCGAAGATCACGCCCGACATGATCCAGACCGCGTCGGATATTCCGGCGAACTGGAAACAACCGCAGGACGGTTTCGACTACGTCAAGCGCGACGTGATGATTCCGATGCGCGACGGCGTGAAGCTGCACACGGTCATCATGATTCCGAAGAACGCGCACGGCCTGCCGATGCTGCTGGAGCGCACGCCTTACAACGCCAGCGGTTTCGTCACGGGCAACAGCCCACACATGGCCGACGCGGTATGGTCGGGAGACAAGGACTGGGCCGACGGCAGCACCATCCTGGTGTGGCAGGACATCCGCGGCAAATACGGTTCGGAAGGCAAGTACATCATGACGCGCCCACCGGTGGGGCCGCTCAACCCGACGAATACCGACGACACCACCGACGCCTGGGACACCATCGACTGGCTGGTAAAAAACACCAGGGAATCGAACGGCAACGTCGGCATGATCGGCTCGTCCTACGACGGCTGGACGGTGGCGATGGCCCTGCTCCACCCACACCCCGCGCTGAAGGCCGCCGCGCCGGAAAGCCCGATGATCGACGGTTGGATGGGCGACGACTGGTACCACTACGGCGCCCTGCGCCAGATCAACCTCGACTACTTCAGCGGCCAGACCAGCAAGCAGGGCGAAGGCGAGAGCATCCCGCGCGCCAACTACGACGACTACAGCAACTTCCTCGACGCCGGTTCCGCCGGCGCCTATGCCGAGGCCAACGGCTTCAAGCAGCTGCCGTGGTGGAACCGATTCTCGGCCCACCCCGCCTACGACGCGTTCTGGCAGAACCAGGCGCTGGACAAACTGCTCGTTGCGCATCCCTCGAACGTGCCGACCATGTGGCTGCAGGGCCTGTGGGATCAGGAAGACATCTACGGCGCCGTGCACGCGTGGGAAGCGCTGAAAACCGCCGGCCACGGCGCCAACAACCACCTCGTGATGGGCCCCTGGTGGCACAGCCAGATCAACCGCGACGGCTGGAACATGGGCCCGCTGAAATGGCCCGGCAACACCACCGCGCAGTTCCGCCGCAGCGTGATGATTCCCTGGTTCAACCACTACCTGCGCGGCACGCCGCTGGCCAAGCCGCTGCCCGAGGCGATGATCTACAACCCGACCGAGCAGCACTGGGACGACTTCACTGATTGGAAGGTGGCAGGAAAGCAGTCGCTCACCCCGCTCTATCTGCAGGCCGACAAGGGCCTGGGCTTCGAGCAGCCGAGCGGCAGCGGCGATAGCTACGTGGCCGACCCGGCCAAACCCGTGCCGTATCTTCCGCGTCCGATTCCCGCCAAGAACGAGGACGGCTGGCGCACCTGGCTGGTGCACGACCAGCGCTTCGTGGTCGATCGGCCCGACGTGCTCAGCTACACCACGCCGGTGCTGAGCAAGACCGTCCGATTGGAGGGCGCACCGATCGCCGACCTGTTCGCCAGCACCACCGGCACCGACGGCGACTTCGTGGTGAAACTTATAGACGTCTATCCGGGCAGCGATCCCAGCAATCCGGAGATGGGCGGCTACGAGCTGCCGATCTCGCTCGATATATTTCGCGGGCGTTATCGCAAGAGCTTTGCCGACCCGTCAGCGATCCCGGCCAACCAGGTGCAGGAATACAAATTCCGCCTGCCCACGGTGAACTACGCGTTCAAGCCAGGCCACCGCATCATGGTGCAGATCCAGTCCAGCCTCTTTCCGCTGTACGACCGCAACCCGCAGACCTACGTGCCCAACATCCTGTTCGCCCAACCGTCGGACTATCAAAAAGCGACGGTGACGATTGAGCACGACGCAGGCGGACGCAGCGCGGTACTGTTGCCGGTGGTGTCGGACATCGCGAAGGGCGAATGAAGGGTCCCTGCAACCTGAGTAATTAGCGAACTGAAGAGCCCGATCCATACCGGCGCGCGGATCGGGCCCTGGTTGAGCTTCGTCATCGATCAGCAGTTTTCGGAGCACAACGCCCGCCGCTACAGCTTGGCGCGACGTACCCACATCATGGCCGGACGCTCTCTAGTCGATCTACCCACGCCGCGGCAAGCAAGTAGCGGACCGCCTGCAAACACCCCCTCGCGGCGGTTGGACCATGCGCGAACCCGCACAGACACAGCGTGTGCGCCACTGTCTCGCCCCAGGGGAACCCTGAACGAAAAAATCGGTCTATGATGGTTGGCCGCAAAACGCGCTGACGGTATGCGCGGGTTTCGTGTGGGTAATTGGCTCTTATAAGGCAGTGTCATCGAACGTTCCGAGCAGGACCCACATAAAAGCCATGGTGATCGTGCCCGCGGTCTGGCACCACTGGATAGCGAAACGCGCGAGACCCTGGCTCGCGGCCGCTGGCGGCAGCCATCGCTGACACGTCCCACGCTAGCGCTCGTGCTGGCTTTGGTGCTGATACTGCACGCGCTGTTCGCGCTGGTGCTGTGGTATGCCATGCAGGCCAAGCTGCCGAGTCAGGCGGTGGCAGCCGTCGAAACCGAGCAGGCGCTGGAAGTGCGTTTTATCGATCACCCCAGCGCACCGGCCGCCGCACCGCCGCCCGCGCCGCCCACGTTGGCCCCGCCGCCGCAGGCACCACCACCGCGTGTGCGCCCGATAGTGAAAGAAAAGCCGCATCGCGATGCCATGGTCGTGCAGGATCACGAAGCGCCGCCTCCGCCGGCGACCTCCGTCGCCACGCCGCCTGCCTCCAGTGTGTTTGCCAAAGATGGTTCCGTGCGGCTGGCGCCCACGCAGACCGACTATGCGTCGACAAACCCCAAGATCAAACCGGCCAAGCCGACTGACGACAGTCAGATCATGCAGCACGACTACAACCAGATGCACACCAAGACCACCCGCTTCGAAAAATATTTCCCGCCGCCGAACGAGACGGCCGGCGGAAAGGTGGGCCGGCATGTCGGCGATGCGATCAAGGCGATTGCCGCCAGCATCTGCGATCCGAAGAAGCCGGGCTTCAACCCGCTCTGCGGCACGCCGCCGATACCGCCGTCGCCCAAGGATGGCGACGAGCGCCTCAATATGCCGGCGCAGTCGCTGGCCGCCGATCCGAATCCGCCCAAGCCACCGCCGCTGTCGACCTGCTTCGCCGAATATCGCAACACCAAACCGCTGTCGTACGGCTGCCCGATCGACACGCCGGACCTGGCCTTCAAAGCCGAGATGCGCGAATGCATCGATCTGTTCAATGCCGGCAAGCGCCTCAAGCCATGGTGCCCGGCCGATACGCCCAAGCGGGCGGCGGCGGAGGCGGCGACACCGTCTAATTCCTCGAGCGTCGGCTCGCACGGCGCGCAGTGAGAGCTTCCTTCGCGGCAAGAGCCTTGTCGATACAAAGAACGTTTATGACCAACCGCGACGGCGCTTTCATGGGCTACGGTCGTCAAAAGCCCCGTTGAACTCACCGATCCGGTCGATGCTGACTGCGCAAACTCGGCGTGTGCGCGGCATGGCATCCCGATTCCCGCCACCAGCGATATAGCGGCAGACATGCCGCGCAATCGATCCAGCCGGTCTTCAGAGATCGTTGCGCCTGGGATGCCTACGACAAACGGCTCACGCCGCCGCCACTACGCTTTTCGGCATGGACATCGCAACCAAGATCGTCGACATGTTGCGCCAACGCGCTTCGACGGCGTCGATCTGCCCATCGGACGTCGCGCGGGCGCTCGCCGATAGCGATCCGGCATGGCGTGCCTTGATGCCATCGGTGCGCAAAGCGGCAACGGCCCTGGCTTACTCCGACCGCATCGTCATAACGCGCGGAACGCACGAGGTCGATCCTGCGGATGTCGATCACGGTCCGATACGCCTGCGCCGGGGTGCAAAATTTCCGCAGGGTTAGATTTATACGGGCAGCTCAGCCGAACCGATGGATGCCGCCGTCATGCAGTGGCATAGACATGCCGAAGGCGGTCCAAAATATTTTCTTCGGCGCCCTGCCTTCAAGAAGCGCTACCCGCCGCCCGCGCAGCAGCGGCATGTGATTTTTCGAGCGTGCGGCGGTTTTCATCGACGATGTTCATGTGCGCCATCCTCCGCATCACCCCGGTGCAGGCGAACGATCGTCCAGGGCTGCATGCGGCCACAGAAGCCGACGTCAACCGTGGCTGGCGACAGGCGTCACAGGCGTGTGCTGCCCAGGCGCAGCGCGTTGCTCACCACCGAGACCGAACTCAGGCTCATGGCCAGCGCCGCGATCATCGGCGACAGCGTGATGCCGAACCACGGATACAACACACCGGCGGCCAGCGGTACGCCCACGGCGTTGTAGACGAAGGCAAAAAACAGGTTTTGCCGGATATTGCGAACCGTGGCCTGCGACAGCGCGCGCGCCCGCACGATCGCGCCCAGGTCGCCTTTGACCAGAGTCACTTGCGCGCTCTCCATCGCCACATCGGTGCCGCCGCCCATGGCGATGCCGATATCGGCCGCCGCCAGCGCGGGCGCATCGTTGATGCCGTCGCCGGCCATCGCCACACGCCGGCCCTTTTGGCGCAAGGTGTTCACCGCTGCCGCCTTGTCCGCCGGAAGGACATCGGCATGGACTTCGTCGATAGCGAGCTCGCGCGCCACCGCCTGCGCGGTGACGGCGTTGTCGCCGGTGAGCATAACGATATGCAGGCCGACCGCCCGCAGGGTCTTCAACGCCGTCGCCGTGTCGGGCTTGATCCGGTCGGCGACGACCAGCAGCGCGGCAAGCGTGCCGCCGATGGCCAGAAACACCACGGTGGCGCCCTGCCGACGTAAGGTTTCGGCGCGCGCGCCGATGTCATCGGCAACGTCGATGTGGAGCTCATCCATCAGCTTCGCATTGCCCACGGCTGCGGCGCCACCATCCACGGTCGCGCAGACGCCCCGGCCTGTCAGCGAGCGAAAACCCTGCGCGGCCAGCGTGGGCACGCCATCGGCCTCGGCCGCCAGTACGATCGCCCGCGCCAGCGGATGTTCGCTCGGCCGCTCCAGCGCGACGGCCACGGCCAGCAGGCGTTCGCGCGACTGGCCGTCCAGACTGATGCAATCGGTCAGCGCTGGCTTGCCGATGGTCAGCGTGCCGGTCTTGTCGACCACCAGCGTGTCGATCTTGCACAGCGCCTCGATCGCGCCGGCGTCCTTGAACAACACGCCATGCTGCGCACCGCGACCGCTGGCCACCATGATCGAGATGGGTGTAGCCAGACCCAACGCGCACGGACAAGCAACGATCAACACCGACACCGCTGCGATCAGCGCGTGCGCCATTCGCGGCGCCGGTCCCAGCAGCGCCCACAGCGCAAAGGCCAGCAGCGCAATGGTCACCACGGCCGGCACGAACCACACAGCCACCCGGTCGGCCGCGCGCTGCAGCGGCGCCTTGCTGCGCTGCGCTTGCGCCACCTGCGCGACGATCTGGGCCAGCATCGTCGCACCGCCCACTTTCTCCGCGCGCATGGTCAACGCGCCGTCCTGGTTCACCGTACCGCCGGTGAGCGGATCATTCTTCGCCTTGGCCACTGGCATCGCCTCGCCGGTCAGCATCGACTCGTCGACATGGCTCTGGCCGTCCTGCACCACGCCATCGACCGGCACCTTTTCGCCAGGGCGCACACGCAGTATGTCGCCGGCATGCACGTCGTCCAGTGGCACGTCGGCTTCACTGCCGTCCGCGGCGATCCGCCGTGCGGTTTTCGGCACCAGCCCTAGCAGTGCTTTCAACGCTGCGCCGGTGCGGCGACGCGCCCGCAGCTCGAGCAAATCGCCCAGCGTGACCAGCGTGACGATCACCGCCGCCGATTCGAAATACACCGCGACGTGGCCGCGCATATCGCGGAAGCCGGATGGAAAAATGTCTGGCCACAGGAACGCAACGGCGCTGTAAAGCCACGCCACGCCGGTACCCAGCGCAATCAGCGTGTACATATTCGGATGCCATGGTTTGAGCGAACGCCAGCCGCGCGCGAAGAACGGCTTGCTGCCCCACAGCACCACGATCGTTGCCAGCACCGCCTCGACCCATCCACGCACACCATCCCACGCGGCCGGCAGCGACCAGCCGAAGAGATGCGGACCCATCGCCAGCACGAACACCGGCAAAGTCAGGCCCAGCAGCAGCCAGAAACGTCGCGTCATGGCCGACAGCTCGCCGCCGTCGTCATCGTCCAGGCTCGGCGTCATCGGCTCCAGCGCCATGCCGCACTTCGGGCAATCGCCCGGGCCGACCTGCTGCACCTCCGGATGCATGGGACAGGTGTAGACAGCGCCCGCGGCAGCCGAGGGCGGCGGCTTGCGCCCGCCCTCGTAGGCGGCCGGGTCCGCGACGAATTTTTCGCGGCAGCTTGCGCCGCAGAAATACCAGGTATGGCCGCCGTGTTCGACCCGATGCCTGGCGCCGTCCGTCGACACCGACATGCCGCAAACCGGATCGGTCGCCTTCGCGCCGCCCGTTTTCAGATCCTGCGTTTTGCTGCTGCCGTGACCGCAGCAGGAAGCGTGCTCGTCCATCACGACACCACCTCGTCGTTCAGCGCCGCAAGGATCGGACAGGATTCCGGCCTGCCATGCCCCGGGCAAGACTCGATCAGTTGCGCCAGCCCGTCGCGCACTCGCCCCCATTCGGCAATGCGCTGTTCGATCGCGGCCAGCCGCTGCGTTGCCCGCTGCTTCACCCGCTTCACACCGTGCAGTCGATCGGTGGACAGTGTCAGCAGATCGCGGATTTCTTCCAGCGTAAAACCCAGATCCTTGGCGCGACGGATAAAGCGCAGTTGCGCAACGGCGCCGTCGCCGTAACTGCGATAGCCCGACGCCCGCCGCATCGGTTCGGGCAGCAAGCCTTGGCGCTCGTAATAACGGATGGGGTCGATCGCCACGCCGGCACGCTTGGCGACGGCACCGATGGTGAGTGAGCCGATTTGAGCGTTCATGGCAGCAGTCTAGACCCTTGATCCAGGTCCAGAGTCAAGCGTGGATGATCGACACCGGATTTCCCGGCGACCGGCGGCGCCGCGATAAACGCCTTACGAAAACGGCGCCAGGTTCTTGCAACTTGGGGCGCCGCTCCGCGAACCGAAACGGAGGACGGCATCGCGTTGGAAAGCGCTCTGTGCACCATGCGTTGACCCATACTGCCGACCGATCAAAGCTCGGGAACATCCCCCGATTGGAACAGCACGCGCGGCGTGCCGTAGTCGCCGCTTTCTTCGTCGACATCCATGCTGTAAGCGACGACGCCAGCATGTTTGTCGGCCAGCAAGCCTGCCCTGCGTGCCGCCTCATCGGCTGTCTTGAACTGCAGAACCTGACCCGGCTTCAGGCCATTCCTCACCCGGTCGAACGGCTGCACTACGTGGATCGTTTCCATCGGTCTTCCTGGGTCTTTGATTGGCTCGAGGATAGGCCAGCGTTCGAGCGTGCTTTTCTTGGAGAAGGCGTATTCTGATCCAAAGATTCAACGCCAGGGCGTTCGACCGGTTAACGCACCAGTGCAACACGCGTCAAAGCAATCAACGCGGCTCAAAGCCCATCGCGTTGCGCAGAACACCCCATCACCACATCGGCAACTTCACCTACGAAAGGAGAAATCATCGTGCGATACACACTTTTCGAAAACCGCAAAGACGAAATCCTTCTTATCGCGCGCATATTGCTGGTTGCCCTTTTCGTGCTGTTTGGCTGGAGCAAGCTGACCAGCTTTTCGGGCACGATTGCATACATGGCGGCCGAGCATGCACCTTTGCCGACCGTCGCGGCGGTCATCGCTGTCGTCATGGAGCTACTCGTCGGTTTGGCGATCGCCGTAGGTTTCTACACGCGGCCGCTGGCCTATCTGCTCACCCTGTACACGCTGGCAACGGCGTTCATCGGGCATCACTACTGGACAATGCCCGATGCCGAGCGCATGGCGAACATGATCAATTTCTACAAGAACCTGTCGATCGCGGGTGGCCTACTGCTGCTATGTATCGCCGGCCCTGGCAAGTACTCGCTGGATCGTCGGTAAATGATCGATCACACCGGGTCAAAGCCAGTTCGCGTATCGACGGCGCGATCGGACTCCGCGCAATCGAGTCTCGCCTAATGGACACACACTCCGGACCCGGTTCTGAAACCGGCAAAATAGAGATGGCATAAATCAGGCAAAACGCTTAGTGAAAATTATCTATTTCCGCCTGCGCTCGCAGGATTCGGCAAAAGATTCGGCGGCGAACTGACAGCCGGTAACGGGCCACTTACAGCGAAGTTTATTGGCACTCTGACGTAAGAGTCTGCTGGCAAACCGTCGATCGTTTCGGGCTTGAAGGTCCAATGCTTCGACGTCCAAATGGCAGCTCGATCCAGATCAAGATAACCGCTGCTCTTATTCACGCGGACATCCAGCGGCGTCCCTTGTTTTCCAACGAGCACCAATAAGACAACCGTTCCCTGATGATTCTGCCGTGCCGCCTCGGCCGGATAGTACAACGCCGTTCGAGTGGCCAGCGTCGCCGGCACGACAACTGGCACATGCTTGACCGGTGCACAACCAACAAACAGCAGTACTAGAGCTGATAACAGGCTCGCTCGAAGAAAAAACATGGATCCCCCAGATTGCTAATGGATCGAAAAGTTAGGCCTTTTTATCAGGAATGAATCCTTTTTTCCCTGCGATTATTGATTCCCTGTAACTCAGGTCTTCCTTATAGAGTTCCGGGAACGTTGGTTCGCAGGAACCCCGTCGAAATAACGCTGCTGTATGATTCACACCGCGCGCAATGGACGCCGACCCCGCAATGGCGATCCA
>CAIKJM010000617.1 GCA_903827735.1 uncultured Rhodanobacter sp.
AACGTGCTTGTCCAGCCTCTACCTTTGTGATCCGTCGTCTGCAGCTTCTCGACCAACTTATCCATTTTGTGGTGATCGCTCAGCGCGTCACGTGCCGAATGTAGGCCGCGATCGTCCATCAGAATATCCACGTACAGATACCGCTCTTCCGCCGCTTCATGCGCGGCCAGCTCGATGCGCAGTTCGGTAAATATGTGCACGCGATGCTCGCCCGGATCGGAAAGCATGAGGCTGCGCATCAGTGAGCGCTGGATCTTATGGCTCTCTCGCAAGGCTTCGAAAATGGTTTCTGACATGTGGCGTATTCCCCCGACGTCCCCCCGCCTTGAGTAGCGGGTCTGTTTGGAGTCCGGTGTTACTTTAACTGCTTGGCGTAGGCGGCGGGTGTCAGTCCGCCCAGCGCCTTCTTCGGTCGCTCCTCGTTGTATTCGCGTCGCCAACGTTCGATCTCGGTGCGGGCGTGCAGCAGGCTGGGAAACCAGTGTTCGTTGAGACACTCATCGCGCAGGCGTCCGTTGAACGATTCGATGTAAGCGTTCTGGTTCGGCTTGCCCGGTTCGATCAGGCGTAACTGCACGCCACGCTCGTGGGCCCAGGCAACCATCGCCTTGCCGCAGAACTCTTTGCCGTTGTCAGTGCGAATCGTCCTGGGAAGGCCGGGACTGTGGGCCAGGCGATCCAGCACGCGCGTTACGCCCATACCGCAGATCGCCCGCTCCACTTCGATGCCCACCGATTCATGCGTAGCGTCATCGACGATGGTCAGGCACTTCAACACGCGGGCATCGGCCGTGCGATCGAAGACGAAATCCATCGACCACACCTCGTTGGCCGCCGACGGGCGCAGCAGCGGTTGCCGCTCGCCGATCGGCACCTTTTTGCGCTTGCGCCGACGCACCTGAAGCCGTTCTTCCTGATACAGCCGCTCCACACGCTTGTAGTTCACCAGCGCGCCTTCCTGTCGAAGCTTCAGATGGATCATGCCCACGCCGTAACGCTTGTGCCGCTGCGCCAGCGCCACGATGCGCTGGCGAATGTCCACGTTGTGATCCGGGCGCGGTGCGTAGCGGTAGGCACTCGCGCTCATGCCCACGACGCGCAACGCGCGTCGCTCGCTCAATCCCTTGTCGATCATCTGGCGCACCAACACGCGTCGGGCCGGTGCGCCTACGGTTTTTTTCGTAGGACGTCCTTGATCACCTCGTTCTCAAGCATCTGCTCGGCGAGCAATTTCTTCAGCCGGGCGTTCTCGGTCTCCAGCTCCTTCAGACGCTTGGCCTCCGGCACGCTCATACCGCCAAACTTGCTGCGCCATAGGTAGTAGGAGCCTTCGCTGAAGCCGTGCTGGCGGCACAGTTCCTTGATCGGCAGGCCCGCGTCCGCTTCACGTAGGAAGCCGATGATCTGTTCGTCGGTAAATCGCTTCTTCACGTCCAATCTCCTTCGATGGGGGGATTGGACTCCAAATCATCGTGCTACTCAAAATCGGGGGGACGTCGCCCCGGCTCGTGACGAAAATGGAAGTCTCAATCGCTCTGGCGGCTAAGTCTTGCGCTTCACTTCCGCCGAGCGTGAGTGTCGGCCAGGGAGGGTGACAAAAGCGTCAGCTAGCCGTTCCACATCGTCGCTGAAATGTTTCCGGTGTAAGGTGAGAGTCTTAGTACGGAGAAAACCGAATGACACGCATCCTGTTTGTCGGCCAGAAGCCGGAAACCGTCGATTTTTCCGACCCTTCGCTTCCTCCGGGATTCGATGCCGCCAAGATCAACGCCGGTATCGACGTGGCCGTCAGCAAGATCGAGGAACGTGGCTGGCAGGGAGACACCTGCATGATCACGCCCGATGCAGCCGGCAGCGCCATGCTCGAGAAACAGCTGAAAAGCGCAACCTACGACTGTGTGGTGATCGGCGGTGGCCTGCGCATTCCACCGAAAAGCCTCGCCATGTTCGAGACGGTGGTCAACATCGTGCACAAGGCGGCGCCCGGTGCAGCCATCGTTTTCAATACGCGTCCCGAAGATACGGCCGACGCAGCGGCTCGTCAGCTTCATCCCGATTGATAGGCCGCATGCCCTCAACACGACCGTCTCAGCCGAT
>CAIKJM010000618.1 GCA_903827735.1 uncultured Rhodanobacter sp.
ACCCTGCGCGCGGCCACGCTCAACGGTGCCAAGGCGATTGGCCTGGACGCGAAAATCGGTTCCATCGAAGTCGGCAAGCAGGCCGATCTTGCGGCGGTGCGGTTAAGCGATCTCGAAACGCAGCCGATGTTTCATGTGGTGTCGCAGCTGGTCTACGCGGCCGGGCGTCATCAGGTCAGCGACGTGTGGATTGCCGGTCGGCGCAAGCTGGCCGATCGCGTCTTGCCGGACATCGATACCGACGCGGTGATTGCACGGACGCGCGCCTGGCGCGAGCGCATCGCGGCGCATTGAGTTTTCATTTGACGCCGGAGCCAGCATGCATCGTTATCTCGTCCTCGCCATGCGCCGCGCCAGTTTCGATGCCGCCGTGGTGCCGCTGCATCAGCAGTTTCTCGAAGACCTTCGCGCCCAGGGCCGGATCGAATTGTCAGGCCCGTTCGGCGACAAGTCGGGCGGCGCGTACCTCTTGCTTGCCGACGATCTGACCGAGGCGCAGTCGATTGCCCATCGCGATCCGGCACATACCAGCGGCGGCTGGGATATCACGCTGTACGAATGGGCGGCCCGCTAAACTCGCGCCCTGTCCCGGAGAATTTGATAATGCAGACCGACTCGCATGCCGGCGCCAATGTAAGCGCCGAAGAAATCGCTCATTTCGACAAGCTCGCCGCGCGCTGGTGGGACCCGGCCGGCGAATCGCGCCCGCTGCATGATCTGAATCCGGTGCGTGCGGCGTACGTCGCCAAGCACGTCGACCTGCGCGACGCGCGCGTGGCCGACGTCGGCTGCGGCGGCGGCCTGCTCAGCGAGGCGCTGGCGCGCGCGGGTGCCAAGGTCACCGGCATCGATCTGAGTCACAAGGTGATCGATATCGCCAAGCTGCATCTGTACGAGTCCAATCTCAGCGTCGATTACCGCGTGCAGTCGTCGTCCGAGCTGGCGGCCGCCGAACCCGTAGCTTTCGACGCGGTGTGCTGCATGGAGCTGATCGAGCACGTGCCCGATCCGGCGGCGCTGGTGCAGGATCTGGCTTCGCTGCTCAAACCCGGCGGCTGGCTGTTCATGTCCACATTGAATCGCACGCCCGCGTCGTTTGGTGCGGCGATTCTCGGCGCCGAGTACGTGATGCGCATGCTGCCCAAGGGCACGCATCACTACGCGCAGTTTCTCAAGCCGTCCGAGCTGGGGCGCCTGCTGCGTCACACCGGGCTTAAGCTGGAAGAGGTTTCTGGCCTCGCCTACAACCCGCTCAGCCGCAAAGCGTGGCTGAGCCGCATCACCGCGGTCAATTACATTCTGTGCGCGCAAAAGCCCTTATGAAATCAAACGCGCTGAAATCGTTGCCCGGCACCATCGATGGCGTGCTGTTCGATCTCGACGGCACCTTGCTCGACAGCGCGCCGGATCTCTACGCCGCGCTGGTCGTCCAATGCGGCGAAGAGAACATATCCCCGCCACCTTATGCCCCCGTGCGTGCCGTGGTGTCACGCGGCGCCCGGGCGGTGCTGCGCTGCGCGTTTGAAGAGCGCGGGGAGCCGGCGATTGAAGCGCTGGTGCCGCGCTATCTGGACATCTACCAGCGCGTGATGGGCGAGCAGACGACGACGTTCGACGGCATTGACGGCCTGCTGCAGCGTATCGAAACGCGCGGCATGCGCTGGGGCATCGTCACCAACAAAGCGGCGTTTCTCACCGACGATCTGCTAGTGCGCATCGGCTGGAATGGCCGCGCGCATGCGGTCGTTTCCGGCGACACGCTGCCGGTGAAAAAGCCCGATCCGGCGCCTGTGCTGCTGGCCTGCGAGATAGCGGGGCTGAAGCCAACGCACGGCGTCTTTGTCGGCGACGATCGGCGCGATATCCAGGCCGGCGCTGCCGCGGGTCTTTACACCGTTGCAGTGTGCTGGGGCTACCTGGACGGCGGCGACCCGCACACCTGGGGCGCCGACGCGGTGGTCGATCATCCGGACCAATTAGCCGAGCTGCTGCGACTGCAGGCGGTCAGCGTCTGACATGGTCGAGCTGGTCGAACAAAGCGCCAAGCTGCAGAGCTTCATTGACAAGTGGCTGGCGGTGCAGCCGCAGCAGCGTGTGGCGCTCGCCTTCGTCGACGGGCGGCAATACCCCGGTCATATCGCGCTGGCGGCGCTGGAGCAGGAGCTGCTTGCCGCGGCCTATGGCATCCGTGAGCCGCAGGTCGCTGTGGCCAAGCTCAACTGGTGGGCTGAAGAATTATCCGGCGCGGCCACCAGCGGCGGACGTCATCCGCTGACTCAGGTGATCTTTGACGACGAGCGGGCGCACGCGATCGACGGCGAGCGTTGGTTGGCGCCCGTGCTGGCGGCGATGGCGCAGCTGGAGCAGGGCACCGCGGCAGACTTTTCGGCACAGATAGTCGCGGCGGAGCCTCTCCACGGCGCGCTGGCCGCGCTGGAAACAGCCTGGTGGTTCGGGCCCGAGGCTTCTGCGGAGCGTGCCTCGCGCGTCGCGGCACTCAATCATCTGCTGTACGCGCTGCTGCGGCTGCAGACGGATGCCGAGCGCGATCGGCTGCCGCTGCCGATGTCGCGCATGGCGCGTTACGGACTGAGCCGCGCCCAGCTGCGCGCATCAAGCGACGAGCGCCAGCAGGCGGTAAAGGCGCAACTCGATGATTTGCTGGTCAGCTGGCGTGAATCGGCCCGATTGCCCGGGCCGCTCAGCGTGTTTCGCGCGCTGGAATCGCGCCACGGCAGCCGACTGACGCAAAATGCCGCACGCGCGTCGGATTCGCTCGCCGCGTTGCAGGCGGGGCAGCCGCGCAGCGGGCTTGCCACCACGCTGCAAGCCTGGTCCGCGGCGCGCGCCTGGCGGCGGCACGCGGGCTGAATCGCCCATCACGGCCGACATCGGACGGACAGATACCGTCGTTATGATGTTCGGTATGCGGGACGCGGGCGGGTCGGTTCGGGCCTTCTGCGAGACGCACCGTTTCCAGCAGGCCACTATTGCGTGAAGCAAGGCTTGCCCCAAGATTCACCGCTCTCGCGGCCAACTACCCGCCGCTGTCAGGATTGATCCATGTCAAATCAGGAAAACACCGCCCGCCTGCTGCCCGACGTCGCCGTGCATGCGCAGCCCCATCTGGCCGGCGCGCTCGACTGGGTCGGCATGGCCGATATCCAGGTGCCCGTGCATTTCGACGCCGGTGACGGCGAAGTGCATCGCACCAGTGCCAAGGTCGGCGCCTTCGTCAATCTGAAGCGGCCGGACAAGCGCGGCATCCATATGTCGCGGCTGTATCTGCAGGTCGAGCAGGTGCTGAGCGCGCAGCCGCTCACGGTCGATACGCTGCAGCAGCTGCTGCGCGGCTTTCTCGAGTCGCACAAGGATCTCTCCGACCGCGCCTGCCTCAGTGTCAAGTTCGAACAGCTGGTGCGCCGCCCCGCGCTGCGCAGTGACAACAGCGGCTGGCGCTCCTATCCGGTGACGATCGAGGCGAGCCTCACCGGCGATAGCTTTCTGCTGGAGCTCGGCACCGAGGTGGTTTACTCCTCGACCTGCCCGGCCTCGGCCGCGCTATCGCGTCAGCTGATTCAGGACCAGTTTTCGAAAGACTTCGACGCTGGTAAGCCGATCGATGCGGCCGCGGTGCTGGCCTGGCTCGGCAGCGAGCAGGGCATCGTTGCCACGCCGCACGCGCAGCGCAGCGTCGCCTGCCTGCGGGTGCGTCCCAGCGAGGGCGCCAGCCTGCACCTGATCGATCTGATCGACCGCGTGGAGCATGCGCTGGGCACGCCGGTGCAGACTGCGGTCAAGCGCGAGGACGAACAGGCCTTCGCTCTGGCCAACGGCGGCAATCTTATGTTCTGCGAAGACGCCGCGCGCCGCATCCAGAAAGCGCTCGACGCTGACCCACGGCTCAGCGACTTCCACATTCGCGTCGAACATCAGGAAAGCCTGCATCCGCACGATGCGGTGGCCTATGCCAGCAAGGGCGTGGAAGGTGGCTTCGGCTCGACGCCGTAATTCGCATCGAGCTGGGCGCCGCTGTCTCAAGGCGTCGCGATGCCGGGCAGCAGCAGCGGATCGAGCCTCACGCCGAACCAGTTGAAGCCCCAGTGCAGGTGCGGGCCGGTCACGCGGCCGGTCATACCTGACAGGGCGATGACTTGCCCCTGGCTGACGCGTTGGCCGACCGTCACCTCCAGTTTGGACAGGTGCAGGAAGTTGGAGCTGAGGCCGAAGCCGTGGTCGAGCACGATGGTGCCGCCGGTGAGGTAAAGGTCGGGCTGAGCGAAGGTGACGATGCCGGCGGCGGGCGCTCGTACCGGCGTGCCCTGCGGCACGGCGATGTCCATGCCCGAGTGCGGCGCTTTTGGGTCACCGTTGTAGACGCGCTGGTTGCCGAACCGGCCGCTGATGCGGCCCTGCACAGGCCAGATGAATCCGCTCAGGAAATCCTCGCGGTCGTCGTAGCGGCTGCGCACCGCCGTCACCGCCGCCTGTTCGCGCTCAATGCGCGCGGCGAGCGCCGGCGGCGGATTCACCGTGGCCGGCGGCACGCCGTTGACGTACTCGATCGGCCAGTCGCGTGGCGCAATGGCGATGAGCGTATCCCGCCGCTGGCCGTCCGGCTCCACGATACTGATCGCCAGCGGTCCGCGCTCATCGCGACCGGCGCCGAAAACGGCTACGCCGTCGCCGCCGACATGCACGCGCTTGCCGGCGACGACGAGTTGGCTGCCAGGCGAAAGTCTCACAATCACGAGACCACCCTGCGACAGGGTGTCGGGAAGGTGGGTGGCGACGAAGCCGCCGGCGAAAGCGGGTCCGTCAAGCGACAGGCCGATGAGCAGCGCCAATGCGCAAACAAGCTTTATGGTCAGCCGGTCACGGAGCATCGGGTGAGTTCTCCGGGCCGCGGCACCGTGGATAG
>CAIKJM010000619.1 GCA_903827735.1 uncultured Rhodanobacter sp.
ACGCGCAGCGCCGATGGACAGCGGCAAGGGCAGGGACGTCCTCAGCGCAGTGCCGGCGACGCGCGTAAAGCGCGCTGATCGCGGCTTATCCCAACAAAAAAGCAACCCTAGGAGCAACGCATGAAGAGAATCTACGCCGGCAACTTGCCCACCGACACCACTGAAAAAGAGCTGACCGAATTGTTCGCCGCGCATGGCCGCGTGCGTTCGATCAAGCTCGCGCACGATGTGTTTTCGGGCAAATGCCGCGGCTTCGGCTTCATCGAGATGGAAGGTCACGAAGCGCGCGCGGCGATCGCCGGTCTCAATGGCAAAGAGCTGCGCGGCAATCTGTTGCGCGTCAACGAAGAGCGTCCCAAGGACCTGAAGGGCGGCGCGCGTCCGGGACCGCGCCGCTACTAAAAAAGTTCGGTCGTGAATCCGCTGCAGTCAGCCGTTCCGGTTGCACTGCAGCGGTGGCGGCGCACAGCGCTGCCGTCGTCGCACTAAACTTTTGCCGCTGGTCGCACTCCAAGCAAAGAATAAAAAAGGAGTACGACCATGAAACGCATGATGCTCAGCATTGCCCTCGCCGCGGCCGTGGTTGGTTGTGGTCGCACCGATCCCAACGCAGCACAAGCGCCCGCATCCGGTACGGCGGCCGCACCTGCCGTGGAGCACGAGGATTGCCATCAGGTGGCTGTCCAGCACAAGAAAGAGTGGGGCACGAGCGGTATCGCCGGCACGGTGCTCGGCGGTGCAGCAGGCGGCCTGCTCGGCAACCAATTCGGTAAGGGTCAGGGCAAAACCGCGATGACTGCAGCGGGTGCGGTCGGTGGTGCGGTCGGCGGCCACGAGCTTGCCAAAGGCAACGATACGACCGTGACCTATCAAGAGCGTTGCACGCACGACTAGACGCGAACGAATGGTTGTTCGGTCGACCGACTTGCACATTTAATTATCGGGCTACCGTTACGGTAGCAACGATCCGCGATTGTCGAAGAGCCCGCCACGAACAGTGGTGGGCTTTTTTGCGTGAATGAATTGTGTGCCGCCAGGTGCCGCGCACTTGAGCGAAGACGCGCGCCCGAACGAAGTTGATTGTGTCGTCGCTCCCTCCAAACAAAAGAGCGTCGAAGTTATTGGGGACCACCCTCGTAATAGCAAACGTCCGCTGTCGAGACAGAAACGCCAAGGTTCGTGTCAGTGTCGCGTCGAATTCAAAATCGCCAGCGCACACCCAGACCAGGCGTCCCGACACATGGAATGAATTCCGACTAACGCTGGAATCATTCGATCGCCTTCCACCCAAGAGTGTTCGTCGCTCCGTGCATCACTGCTGCACTTGGAATTGATGCGTCAAGAGCAAGCGACTGGTGTAAAGCTAAGGAACGCGCGTTTCGGTAGATAAAGTCCACAAGCGATCGACACTGCTCATTGTTATTTTTGGGCTGCGATGCAGGTAGACAAAACGGACCATACAAAAAAGCCAGCACGATGAGGTCGCAAGAACCGCAGGCTGACACCAGGCGCTGGTAGGTCGAAACGTCTGTCTCAAGAGGGCATCCAGAAAGCCTTTCCTATAACGAACTAATCGGGGGATTCACTTATGAAGTTCAAAGCAGCATGCAGAACCGTGTTTGCAGCGCTCGGTCTTTGCTTGAGCGCCGCCGCCAGCGCGGCAATCCAATTCGGACCGGTCGTCAACTATCCGACCGGTGCCGACATCGGGCCCGGGCCGGCACCACAGGGTGGTGTCGCCGCCGATTTCAATAACGACGGTCGTCCCGACGTCATTTTGATCAACTGGCTCGGCTTCGGTCTGATTGAAGAGCTCAACCAGGGCAACGGCGTGTTCAAGCACGTAGCACTGCCGAGTGAACTCTGGGGTCAGGGTTTGGCAACCGCCGATCTCAACAACGACGGCAATCCCGATCTGGTGGTGACGACCTTGACCGATGTCGTCGTGCTGCTGGGACGCGGCGACGGTACATTCACCGAGCTGGAACGTCATCCGTTCATCATCGGCGCTCAGGAACAAACGGTGATCGTCGACTTGAACCACGACGGCATCCTCGATCTGGTCACCATCACGCTGCGCGGTCTTGGCGGCATCAAGGTGTTTCTCGGCACCGGTGGCGGTCACTTTGTCAGCGGGCCGTTCACATCGGTGGTGGGCGCAATCAGCGCGGTCGCGGTTGCCAACCTCAATGGCGACAGCATTCCGGATCTTGCGGTGTTGAGTGCAACCAGTCTCGGCCTGGTGCCGGTGTCCAGCGTGGTGTCCTTGATGGGCAACGGCGACGGCACCTTCCGCACCGCTTCACGCAAG
>CAIKJM010000620.1 GCA_903827735.1 uncultured Rhodanobacter sp.
CAGAAAGAGCCACGCCAGCCACGAGCAGGGAAGTGATCGCAAGTTTACGCATCATGATGTTGGGCCTCGAAATGAGTGTCGCGAGCCCGGCCGGAACCCGGCGTCTCGGGAGGCGCGACGAAACGACGTTAACAGTAGCGGGGGGATACCGACGCTGAACAAAACACGGGAAATTCACGACTTTTCCAACGTGAAATCTTGACTTTACAAAGGCTTAATCTGAAGCGAAACAACTTGCGCTCAAGCAAGCGTCGCTTCCAGGAGATCGGCAATCAGCGCCTGGACCAAGGCGGCTTTTTCCGCATCGTAGATGAAGCTCTCCTCATTCATGTAGTTGACCTGGGCCAGCTCGAGCTGGACCGCCTGCACGCCCGCTGCCGGCTTTCCGTAGTGTCTCGTGATATATCCACCCTTGAAGCGCCCGTTGACGGCGAAACTGAAGCGGGCCTGGTGTTCCAACCGATGCTGAAGTTCGCGCTGCAGCGGCACGGCGCAGCTGGCACCCGCTGCGGTTCCCAGATTGAAATCGGGCAGCCGGCCGTCGAACAGCATCGGCACGTGGCTGCGGATCGAATGACCCTCCCACAGCACGACGCGGCCGTACTGATCGCGCAATCGCGTAATTTCCTGCGCCAACGCTTGATGGTAAGGCTGCCAGAATTCGTTTACGCGCTGTTGCACTTCAGCCTCGTCAGGCTCGCAGCCGTCGAGATAAAGCGCTTCACCGTCAAAGCCGATGGTGGACACCAGGCCGGTTTCGCGCTGCCCCGGATAAAGCGCGTGACCGTCCGCCGGCCGATTCAAATCGATCACATAACGCGAGGCCTTGGGCTTCAGCACGCTGGCACCGAGCCGCCGTGCCAGCGGCTCGTACAGACGGCCTACGTGCCAGTCGGTGTCCGGCGAACGACGCGCCGCCGGCTGCATCCGTGCGGCTATATCGTCGGGGATAAAGCTGCCGTCGTGCGGCAGGCTGATCAATAAAGGCACGCTGCCGCGATGAAGAGTGAAGTTTTCCATCCCTGCATTCTAGTGGCGACTCGCAATGGAAGACGCGCCCGCCAGCGGCGTCGTCATCCCATCGCCAGCAGCTCTTCGGCCACCGTCGGATGAATCGCCACGGCCGTTTCCAGATCGCGCTTGTGCAAACCGAGCTTCAGTGCGACGGCAAATCCCTGCAGCATCTCGTCGGTGCCCGGACCAAGCACATGGATACCGACCACGCGCTCGTTCGCACCCACGCAAACCAGCTTCATCAGGCTCGGCTCCTTGCGCTCGACCAGCATAAACTGCATCGGGACGAAATGACTGCGGTAAATGTTGACCGCGTCGCCGTACTGTTTTCTTGCCTGCTCTTCGCTAAGTCCCACGCTTCCCAACGGTGGGTCGGAAAACACCACGCTAGGAATGGCCTCGGCGTCGATACGGCTATCGGATCGATCACCGAACAGACGATCGGCCAACCGTCGTCCGTTCGCCACGGCTACCGGGGTCAGCGCCTTGTCCGGGGTGATATCGCCCACCGCGTAGATGCCCGGCACGCTGGTGTTTTGCTGCGCGTCGACTTGCACGTGCCCGGAAGCGTCGGTGGTCACGCCGATCTTCTCCAGTCCCAAGCTTGCGCTATTTGGCACTCGGCCCACCGCCCAAAGCACGGCATCGTAAGGGCCTCGTGACCCAGCCTCCACGTCGTCCAAAACGACGCCTTCGGCTGTGCGTCGCGCTCTTGTTATCGCACTTTTGGTATCGATAAAAATACCTTGCGCCTGCATTTTTCCGCGCAGCGCATCGACCATTTCGACATCGAAATTCTTTAACAGGCGCTCGACTGCCAGCACCTCGACTTCGGCGCCGAGGGCTCTGAGCAGGCCGGCAAATTCCACTGCGATATAGCCGCCGCCGACGACCGCCACACGGCGTGGCATGACCTCCAGCGAAAACATGTCGTCCGATACCAGTCCAAGCTCAAAACCAGGCAGATCGAGCGTTCGCGGTCGGGCGCCGGTGGCGATCACGATGTGCGCCGCCCGCAGCCGCTCGCCATTGGCCAGTTCAATGGTATCGGCTGCGGCGAAGCGAGCCATTTGATACGCCACGTCGATGTGTTTTTCTTTCAGGCGCTTGGCATAGCGTTCGTTGATACCCGCGATGTAACGATCACGCTGATGGCGAAAGTGCGCCCAGTCCAGCGCACCGGGTTTGGAATCAAAACCGAATTCCACCGCCAACCGCTGCGCCTGCGCCAGCTGCGCCGATAACCACAAACTTTTCTTCGGCACACAGCCCCGGTTAACGCAGGTACCTCCCAGTTCAAGTGCAGGATCGACCAAGGCCACACTTGCGCCGTTACGCGCCGCGCGAAACGCCACAGACAATCCACCAGAGCCTGCACCCAATACGATCACGTCATACGTTGCAGTCATGGGTGCGCCCATTAATTTAGAAATTGCACGTTAGCGTGTGACGTGCGAAGCCGATGTCAGATTGAATAACCTTTCTTCGCCAATATCACCGACTCGCTAGAGTCCGAATCGCGCCGGCGCGTACGGCAACGCATCAACCGGCGAACTCGGGCCACCAAGCATGGATGTCACCAGCTCGGCCGTACCCGTCGACATGCTGACCCCGAGCATGCCGTGGCCTGTGGCCAGCAAAAGATTGGACCAACGCGCGCTGCGGCCGATGATCGGCAGCTCGTCCACGCTCATCGGTCGCCAGCCCCACCATTCCTCCAAAAGCTGCGGACCTTCCGGCTCGCGCAGGCCTTCGGCCGCGCCGCGTCGCAGCGCGTCGATGCGGGTGCGATTGAGGCCTTCGGCATAACCGGAGAACTCCATCGTGCTGCCAAGCCGATAACCACTGTTCCAAGTCGTGACGCAGACCGACGCCTCGCGCAGCACCAGCGCATGGCGCGGAGCCAGCGCCGGCCTGGAGTACGTAAGCGAATAACCTTTGCCCGGCTGCATGGGCAGCCGCAGAGCAAGCTTTTTCGACAAAAGCGGCGACCACGCGCCGAGCGCGAGCAGCACACTGTCACCTGCGAACGCTCCTCCGCTCGTTATGACCTGGCGGATGCGGCCGTCTTCCGTCATGAAGCCGTCGATGCGCGCGCCTGCTTCGATGACGCCGCCGAGTTCGATGACCCGGCGCGCCAGTTCTGCCGCGTAATGATCCGGCCGCAGTCGCGCGTCGCCCGGATGAAACAGGCCGCCAACGACACTCGGCTTCAGGGCTGGCTCCATCGCCTCGATATCGCCGCCGCGCAAACGCTGCACCTCGATACCGAGGCGATCAAGCACCGCGGCATGATTCCGTTCGTCGGCCAACTGCTTCGCGGCCGTACGGTAGGCATAAAGCACGCCGCCCTCGACAAATTCGCAATCGAGCTTTTCATCGCGCACCAGCTCGGCCAGCAGATGGCGCGAGCGCTGCAGAATGGCCAGGCGCGCGGACGCGGCGTGATGAAAGTCTCGCCAGTTGCAGCGCCGGGCAAAGCCCAACAGCCAGCGCAATCGTGGTCCATCCAGGCGCGGGTTGAGATAGAGCGGCGCATCGGCCTTCAGCATGGAGCGCAGCGCTAAGCCGATCATTCCCGGCATCGCCAGCGGCGGCGCGTGGCTGGGCGTGATGGTGCCGCAGTTGCCGTGCGAGCTGCCGCAGCCGGGCGTGCCCTGCTCCAGCACCCGCACATTCGCGCCCGTTCTCAGCAGATACAGCGCGCAAGCCAGTCCAATGACGCCGCCGCCAAGAATCAATACATCGCTGCGTGAATCGCTCATGGATGCAGTCTAACGCTCGGCTGGCGGCGGATTCACGTCTTCGCATACCTTGCACGCAGCGCTTCGAATCCAGGACTTGCATCCTCGATATTACGAGCGTAATCTCAATTACGCTTACACGCGTAATCTTTTATAACGCCGATTGGAACGGGAGCCACCATGTCATCGCCATCGATTGCCATAAGCGACGCCGAAAGCCGGGTGATGGCAGTGCTATGGGAGGCCTCGCCACTGGCATCCGAGGACATCGTCACCGCGTTATCGAAGCCGACCGGTTGGCACGAAAAGACCGTCAAGACGCTGCTAAACCGGCTGCTGGTCAAAGGCGCTATCAGCGCCGAAAAAGACGGCCGGCGTTACCTGTATTCGCCGCTGTTACACCGCGAGGAGTGGCAGCGGCGTGAGAGCCGCAGCCTGCTCGACCGCGTGTTCGGCGGCAAGGTAGCGCCACTGCTCGCGCATTTCAGCCAGCACGAAAAGCTGACGGCGAAGGACGTCGCCGAGCTGCGCAAGCTGATTGATTCCATCGAGAAGAAAGGGCGCCGGCCATGATCGATACGCTGCTATACATCAGCGTGGCATTGCTTCTTGCGCTGGTCTGCCGCAAGAGCGCAAGACGCGTGTTTGGTGCAGGGCCGGCATTCACCTTGTGGCTGCTGCCGCCAGTGATGGCGACGCTGCCGTATTGGCCTGCCTTGCCAGCGACCTGGGCGGTAACGTCGACGATCCTGGTAGTGCCTGCTGCCCGAACTCTTATGGCGCAGGCCGCACCTTGGTCATCGGCTACGCACTGGGCCGTGATGGTTTGGGCAGCGGGCGCATCGCTCTGCGTGATCCGCCTGATCGTTCATTACCGGCGACTGACGCGGCAAACCAGACCGCTTCCTGCCGACATGGCACCAGCGCTGTTTTGCGTTGGGTTCGATATTGATAGTCGTCGAGTGCGCCTGCATCCGAACGGCCCTGCAGTGCTGTGGGCACCACGCAGCCTGCTGCTTCTGCCGCCGGATTTTCTCGATCGCTTCGACCGCGCCGAGCAGCTTCTCGTGCTGCGGCACGAACAGGCTCATCTGCGCCGCGGCGATACCTGGTGGGCCCTGTTGGCGGAACTCGCCCTCGCCCTGCTCTGGTTTCATCCGCTGGCTTGGCTGGCCATGCCGCGCTTTCGACTGGATCAGGAGCTTGCCTGCGACGAACGCGTTCTGCGCCAGTCGCCGCAGGACGAAACCGCCTACGCCAACACGCTGCTACACAGCATCGGCATGGACTCCGCGCCCGTGCTTATTCCCTGGCTCGCCGAGCCCCAACTGAAGGAGCGACTGACCACGATTCAACGACTTCGTCCCGGCGCGTTGCGCCGACGCTTGGGCTTTATCGCGCTGGCTTCACTAATGCTCGGAAGCGCAATCGTGGCCCACGCTGCGGGAAATGACCAAGGCAATAAGGGCGTCGAAGCGAAACTTAGCTACAACGCGACTGTCCAGCCGCAATACCCGGCCGATTCGATAAAGCATCACGAGCAGGGAACGGTGATTCTCAGCGTGCTTGTAGGCGCCGACGGCGAGGTGCACAAGGTCGCGGTTGATCCGACGACGCAGGCATCGGCAAGCCTGATCAAAGCCGCGAGCGACGCCGTCACCCAGTGGCATTTCAACCCGGAAATAAAGAACGGCAAGCCAGTGGCAGGCTACGCGCGCGTGCCGGTGAAATTTGCCATGGCCGATCTTCCCCAGGCGCCACCTGCTGACATGCCACCGCCACCGCCGCCCGCACCACCGCTTCCACCACCCCCAACGCCACCGGCCCCGGCACATGCCTCGCCCCGTCGCTGAGAACGTCCTTATAAGCTCTTGATTTGATAACCGCGGCGCATCACTCGCCGAGGTTGTTATGCGCC
>CAIKJM010000621.1 GCA_903827735.1 uncultured Rhodanobacter sp.
CGATGGGCACTACCGCTATCGGGCCGATCAGGGCGCCGTGCGCAGCCTGGCCAGCCATGCGCGGGCCATCCGCGGCAGCGTCCTGCTCGCGCTGCAGCAGGATCGGATGCCGGACAGTGCCGGCTTGCGTACGCTGCGTGACCTGATGCGCGAGATCATCCGCTTTCATCTGGGCGGCGGCGAGCTGCGCGCCTGGCGCGTACTGGCGATGGCCAGCTCGCGCCGCTAATCAGCGATCCAGTGCCTGGATCGTCGCCAGCAGCGCACGGCGGAACCGCGCCAGTGATACCGGGCCGCTCTCGGCTCTAGCCAGCTTTCGCTGCAGCAGAACCGTTTGCGATGAAAGGGAGGCGGCGCCGCAGAATCCGCACGACGAGCGAAGACGGTGCAGGCGTTCGCCGAAGTCGACGCGGTCCAGGCTGATCTGGTCCAGCTCGCGCTCCAGCTGGACCAGTTCTTCGCGTAGCAGCAGGCGCAGCGCACGCATGGTGCTGGTATCACCGGTGGTCATCAGCGCGGCGTTGTCGTCGAGTATCGCAATGCCGCTGCGGTCCGATAGCGCGAGCAGGCGCTGCAGATCGCTCAGCTCGCAGGGCTTGAGCAGAATATCGCTGAAGCCGGCACCGAGGAGCGCCACGCGGTCGGCCGGCGCCAGTTCGGCCGTGGTCGCCACGGCGGTGCTGTCGGCTGATAGTGCGTCTGCGTCTTCGCGCAGCAAGGTCAGTATTTCCAGCGCACCTGCGCCAGGCATTCGACAGTCGAGCAATAGCAAATCGAAGTTTTCCAGCCGCGCGCATTCCAGCGCCGACAGGCCGTTGCTGCAAGCCTCGACCCGTGCGCCCATCGAGCGCAACCCGTCGCAGAGGAAACGGCAGCTGCCGGGATCGTCGTCGGCGACCAGCACGCGTAAATGAGTTGCTTGCAAGGGCTTGGCGGAACCCGCGGCTGGGCTGTCGGTGGCGGCAGCCGCCTTCAACGAGGAGTCGGAAAACCATCGGTGCATAACGAAATCCATATCGTTCAGCAGAGTTTGGCAGAATGGCGCGACATGCGTTCGACATCAAGCCATCTTTTGCTGTGTTGCCTGCTTCTGCTGGGTAGCTTGTGGGTATTGCCCGCTCGGGCGGATATCGTGCTGAGTGCCACGGCCGCCAGCGTGCCGGGCGTTCGACTGCAGTCGGTGAGGGTGCATATTGGCGAGGACGGCAAGGGTGGCCTGCGCATGCAGCTGCGCGCCGCACAGGCGGATGTGGCGGCCATGGGCTGGCACCGCCTTGCGCTCACGCTGGATGGCAGCCTGCATCGCGACGCACAGCTGCGCTGGATTTTCGACAGCGACGTGCAGCTGGGGAATGCGCCCGGCGGCGCATTGAGCAACGCGCATGCGCTCATGCAGCTCAGTGAGCAGGCCAACACCCTGCAGGTCGACATCACCCAGGGCAAGGCGCAGGCCAGCGCCGCCATGCCGCTGGATCAGCTGAGCCACGTCCAGATCAGTCTGAAAAATCTGCCCGCCGGCTGGCTGCAGGGTCTGCTCAGCACGGTGTGGTCGGGTCGCCCGACCGGCGGCAAACTCGATGCGGAGCTAGCGCTGGACATGCGCGACGTCGGACTGCAGTCGTCTGGCCAGTTCACCCTCAGCGACGCGGGCTTCGATACACCGTCCGGCACGTTGGCGGCGCAGCGGCTCAACGGCGCTGGCCAGTTCGATCTGGACACTACCGAAGGGCCGGCGCAGATCAATCTGGAGGCCAACCTGCGTGGCGGCGAGATCTTGCTAGGGCCGCTCTACGCCAAGCTGCCGAACCATGCCGTGCCGCTCAGCCTGCAGGCCACTGCACAGAATGGTGCCTTCGCCGTGGATCATCTGCAGATCAACGACGCCGACGCGCTGCAGCTCGATGGCGCGCTGGCGTTCGATGCGAAGGGCGCGCTGAAAACCCTGAGCCTCAACCGCTTCCACGCCAGCTTTCCGGCCGCGTACCAGCGCTACGGCGAGGCGTGGCTGGCCACGATGGGCTTGCGCAATCTCACCAGCGCGGGGCAGCTCAGCGGCACCGTGGATATGCGCGCCGATGGGCTGCACGCGTTCGCTTTCAATACGGATAATCTGGATCTGGCCGACGCCGACGGCCGCGTCGCGATCAGGAATCTGCGCGGCGGCATGGACTGGGCGGTGCAGGGCGATCGACCGGCAACCACGCTGGGCTGGGGCGGTCTGCAGTTTTACCGCATCGCCAATGGCGCGGCGCAGTCGCATTGGCAAAGTCGCGGCGGCCTGCTGAGTTTGCAAAAGCCGCTGGATGTGCCCGTGTTCAAAGGCCAGCTGCGCGTGGGGCAGTTCGACTGGCGCCCCTCCGCGGCCAAAGGACAGCGCCTGACCACCTCGCTGGTGCTGCTGGGCATCGACATAAGCGCTTTCAGTCACGCGATGGGCTGGCCGGCGTTCCCGGGCACGCTCGCTGGCGCGGTTCCGTCGCTTCGGTTGGTAGACGACCGCATTGAGCTACAAGGCGGACTGTCGGCCAGCCTGTTTGGCGGCTTCGTCGACATCACTCGACTGTCGTTGCAGCATCCGTTCGGGCCAAGCCCTGCGTTGAGCGGCGACATGAGCATGCGCCAGCTCGATCTGGGCGCGATGACCAGCGTGTTCGACTTCGGCAGCATCACCGGCCGCATGGATGGCTCGATCAACCATCTGCAGCTGGTTGACTGGAAACCGGTGGCATTCGATGCCCACCTGCTGGCCGGCAGCGGCGGACGGATCAGCCAGCGCGCGGTCAACAACCTCACCACGGTCGGCGGCGGCGGTATCGCGGCGGGCCTGCAGGGCGTGGTGCTAAAGCTGTTCAAGACCTTCGGCTATAAGCGCATCGGGCTCAATTGCACGCTGCAGGCATCGGTCTGCCGGATGAGCGGTCTGGAGTCCGGTGGCGACAGCTACACTATTCTCGAAGGCAGCGGCCTGCCGCGTCTGCAGGTCGTCGGCCATCAGGCGCAGGTGGACTGGCCGACCCTGGTCGATCGATTGCAGGCGGCCATCAACGGTGCCGCGCCGCAGGTGCGTTGAGGCGTTCCGTGCGCTTTTATTGTTATTCAACGTGGGAATTTTCATGCGCAAATTCGTCGTCGGACTCTTGGTTACGTTCGCCATCGCCCTGGTCGGCTGCGTCACCATCAACGTGTATTTTCCCGAGGCCGCGGCGCAAAAAGCGGCCGACCAGTTCATTGGCAATGTGATCGACAACGCCAGCCCAGCCAAGCCCGTGCCGAAGGATCCGCCGCCGGCAACGAACAGTGGCCAGCATCCGTCGGCGATGCTGCTCGACTTGCTCATTCCCACCGCCGCCGCGGCCGATGTGCCGAACATCCGCGTACAGACTGCTGCCACGGAAGCCATCAGCGCCCGCATGAGTGCACGTTTCAAGGGTCCGCTCGGCGCGCTGCTCGACAGCGGCGCGGTGGGCTTCACCCGCGATGGCATGGTGGCCATCCGCGATGCATCGAAGGTACCGCTGAGCCAGCGCGCCCAGGCGTCCGCTACGGTGGCCGATGAAAACCGCGATCGCGCCGCGCTGTACCGCGAAGTGGCCAGCGCCAATGGGCATCCCGAGTGGCAGACGCAGATCCAGGCGACGTTTGCCAAGGGCTGGATCGATCGGGCCAAGGCCGGCTGGTATGTGCAGAACGCGTCAGGTGCCTGGCAGCAAAAGTAGGTGCACCGGCGCCGCGCCAGGGCGGCGCGGCAATCGATCTGTGATAATCGGCGGCTAATGTGGCTTGCATCCGTCGATGCGCCGATTTCCTGGCTTGCTGATTACCTATGTCCCGATCCAACTCCGTCCCCGCCACGCCGTTCGAAGCGGTGATCACCGACCTCAGCCACGACGGCCGCGGCGTCACCCGCGTCGATGGCAAGGCGGTGTTCGTCAGCGGTGCGCTGCTGGACGAGCACGTGCTGCTGCGCCTGCGCAAACGCCATCGCCATTTCGACGAGGCCGAGGTGGTCGAGCTGATCACCCGCTCGCCGCATCGGGTCGAGCCGCGCTGCCGGCACTTCGGCGAATGCAGCGGCTGCTCGCTGCAGCATCTGGACGCCGACTCGCAGATCGCCACCAAGCAGCGCGTGCTGACCGAAAATTTCGAGCGCATCGGCAAGGTCACGCCGCAGCTTTGGCTGCCGCCGCTGACCGATCAGTCGTGGGGCTATCGGCGCAAGGGCCGCTTGTCCGTCCGCAACGTGGTCAAGAAGGGCCGCGTGCTGGTCGGCTTCCGCGAAGAAACGAATCACGCCTTTGTCGCCGACATCCAGCAGTGCGAAGTGATGCATCCGGCGCTCGGCCCGAAGATCGGCCTTCTGGCCGAGCTGATCAACGGCATGGACACGGCCAGCGACATTCCGCAGATCGAATTCGCGGCGGGCGACGACACCATGGCGCTGGTGTTTCGCCATATGCAGCCCTTGAGTGAGTCCGATCTGGCCAAGCTCAGCGCCTTCGGCCAGCAGCACGATCTGGCCATCTATCTGCAGCCCGGCGGCAACAGCAGCGTACATCCCCTGTGGCCGGAGAACCCACGTCTGGCGTTCCGTATTCCCAGCGGTGAGGCGGACGTCGATGATGTCGAGCTGGAGTTCGAGCCGCTGGATTTTGTCCAGGTCAATGCCGGCATGAACGTGCGGATGATGGCGCGCACGATGGAACTGCTCGATCCGCAGCCGACCGATCGCGTGCTCGACCTGTTCTGCGGCC
>CAIKJM010000622.1 GCA_903827735.1 uncultured Rhodanobacter sp.
AGCACAGCGTCATCGCGCCAGTGCGCGGCACGCGCCCGTAGGTCGGGCGCAAGCCGGTGACGCCGCAGCGCATCGACGGGCTGATAATGCTGCCGCCGGTTTCGCTGCCGATGGAAAATCCGACCAGCCCGGCTGCAGTGGCAGCGCCCGGGCCGGCACTGGAGCCGGACGCTCCCTCCTGCAGCAGCCAGGGATTCATCGTCTGGCCACCGAACCAGATGTCGTTGAGCGCCAGCGCGCCCATGCTGAGCTTGGCGATCAGCACCGCGCCCGCGTCGTATAGCCGCTTGACCACGGTGGCATCTTCGGTCGGCACGCGATCGCGGAACGGTTCGGCGCCGTAGGTCGTGCGAATGCCGGCGGTATCGAGCAGATCTTTCACGCCAAACGGAATGCCGTGCAGCGGCCCGCGGTACTTGCCTGCAGCGATCTCGCGATCGGCCTGCGCAGCCTGGGCCAGCGCCTGCGTCTCCAGCAAGGTGATGATGCAGCGCAGCTGCGGGTCGAAGCGCTTGATGCGCGCAAGATAAATCTGGGTCAGCCGGGTCGAACTGAGCTGACGCGTGCGCACCCAGTACGACAAATGCGTCACCGCTGCAAAGGCGATGTCATCGTCTTTCGCCGGCAGCGGACCAGGGTTTCGCTGGCTCGGCGAGAAACGATCCTTCGCCGGGCCGGAGGTATGACCGGGCAGCGTCGGATTCCATACCGTGGCCGGCGGCAGATTGTCCTGCAGCGCGACCTTGCGCGGGCCCGTGCGCCGCTCGAGCATGCTCGCCATCGACGTACGCCAGTTCGCCGCTGCCATCGCGCGCTGTGCCGGCGTCAAGGTCACCTGCTCCAGCTTCTCCGCCTCGGCAAACGTGGCCGGCGTGACCTCGGGGCCAAACGCCGGTGCAGTGTTGAACGCACTCGGCGTACCCGGCGGCGCCTTCACATCGTCGGCGCCCGTGGCGTCGATGCGCGATGCCACAGCCAGACCTAGCAAGCCCAGTGGTGCCTGAGTCAGAAAATCGCGACGCGTCTTCATGATGTCCCCTTCAATAAGATCGATACGCGCACTCAGGCGCCAAACGAGTCCATCCGCCGAGTATTACGTGCTGGGACTGACAAAGGCGAGATGCGACCGCAGCAAAAGCGGGACCTGCGACCTTATGGCGATCGTCGACTCGACGAGCGGCGCCGAAACCACAGCTTGCAGACGCAAAAGAATGTTCTGTCAAATCCAACCGACTCGAAACCGCGGCAGAAAGCCGATCACCAAACGCATAAGCAGCGCCCCGCGTTACATTTATCGGTCATCCCTGGTCCACACCGCCCCACCCTCTTCCCTAACCGGAAAACTCGCAATCGGCTCATAGGCTGGCGGCTTGGTGACGTTGCCGGTGCGAAGGTCGAAGCGGGCGCCGTGGCGGGGGCATTCGACTTCGAAGCCGTGGACGTCGCCGCCGGCGAGCTCACCGCCGTCGTGCGAGCAGATGTCTTCGATAGCGTAGAGCGTGCCGTCGATGTTGTAGACGGCGATGGCGGTGTCGCCGTCCCAGACGACCTTGAATTCGCCGGGCAGGATGTCGCTGCGGGTGCCGACCCTGATCCAGCCGTTCATGACGGCTGCTTCGGGAAGGTTTTTACCAGCACTTCAAAACGCAGGTCCGGGCGGCGCGGAATGCCGAAGCGTTCGTCGCCATAGGGAAACGGCTCGTATTCCGCCGTGCGCAGATACCCACGGCGCTCGTACCAAGCGATGAGCTCGTTGCGCTGCTCGATCACCGTCATGCGCATGGCGCGGCACTGCCAGCGCTCGCGCGCCAGTCGCTCGGCTTCGGCCAGCACGGCCTTGCCCAGACCGCCGCCCTGCTGCGCGGGATCGACGGCAAACATGCCGAAGTAGCCGAACTTGCCCTGCCGCTCGACGTGGCAGCTGGCGATCAGCCGGCCGTCGCGCTCGGCCAGCAGCAGGCAGCTGTGCGGGCGCTTGATGACGGCAGCGACGTCTTCGTTGTTGGTGCGCCGGCCATCGAGCAGGTGCGATTCGGTGGTCCAGCCCCGTAGGCCGGACTCGCCGCGGTAGGCGGACTCGACCAGGGCGACGATGGCCGGGATATCCGCCGCTTCAGCGGTGCGAAAAGAAACATCGACAGAGGTATTCATCCGCCGATGATAGTGCGGGCGCGGGCTCTTCCACCATGCATCGCCATATGTCCTTCAAGCGCTTGGGCGGCCACCGAAGAGCCGTAACCATGACCTTCGACACTGTCTGCCGCCTGCCCCGGTTGACTAGGGTCGACGACTCATGTGCCCGAGCTCGGGCGATCGAAACGCGCCACAGCGCAGAGGGGAAATCCATGACGTACCGATTCGTAAAACCGCTGGCCTTTGCCGTGAGCGTGGCGCTGTCCATCAACGCGGTAGCAGCGTCCAACCCGCTCAATCCCACCGCGTTCGACGTGAAAGAACTCGACAGCGGCATCAAGCCCTGCGCCGACTTCAACGGCTTCGTCAACGCGAAGTGGGTGGCGACCCACCCGATTCCGGCCGATCGCACGCGCTGGGGTTCGTTCGACGCGCTGCGCGAAGACAGCCTCAACGTACAGCACAAGATCGTCGACGCGGCCGCTGCCAATGCGGCAAAGGCGGCGCCCGGCTCGATCCAGCAGAAGATCGGCTATCTCTACGCATCCGGCATGGACGAAGCCAAGGTCAATGCTGCGGGCTTCGATCCGATCAAACCGCAGCTGGCGCAGATCAGTAACGTGAAAAATGCTGGCGATATCGCCGGCTATATCCGCGACAGCTACGCCCGTGGCGAGCCGGTGCTGTTCCGCTTCGGCGGCAACGGCGACTTCAAGGATTCCAGCCAGGAGATCGCCTACGTCGGCCAGGGCGGCCTCGGCCTGCCCACGGTCGATTACTACAGCAAACCGGAGTTTCAGAAGATCCGCACCGCCTACGTGGTGCACATCGCCAAGCTGCTCACGCTCACCGGCGTCAGCGACGCGGATGCCCAGCAGCAGGCAAAGAATGTGCTGGCGTTCGAAACGCGCCTTGCCGCCGCCTCGCTGCCACCGGTGCAGATGCGCAAGCCGGAAAACCGCTATCACTACGTCAGCATCGCCGATGCCGACAAGCTCACGCCGAGCTTCGATTGGGCGACGTTCTTCAAATCGCAGCATGCCGATGTGAACCAGGGCTTCTCTTTCTCGCAGCCGCAGTTCTTTACCGAAGTGCAGAAAATGTTCGGCGACGTGCCGGCCGCGCAGTGGCAGGCGTACTTCCGCTATCACCTGATCTCCAACGCGGCGCCTTATCTATCCACGCCGTTCCAGCAGGAGGACTTCGCGTTCGAGAACCAGACCCTCAACGGCCAGAAGGAAATGGAGCCGCGCTGGAAGCGCGTGCTGGCAGCCACCAACGACGGCATGGGCATGGCGCTGGGCCAGCTCTACGTCGCCGACAACTTTTCACCGGTCGCCAAGCAGCGCGCCGAGGAACTCGTTGCCAATCTGCGCGCGGCGTACAAGACGCGCATCGAGAATCTGGCCTGGATGAGCGACGCCACCAAGCAGAAGGCGCTGGAGAAGTGGGCCACCTTTGTGCCGAAGATCGGCTATCCCGACAAATGGCGCGACTGGTCCGGCCTTACCCTGGTGCCGGACAACTACTACGCCAACGTGCAGGCCGCTGAGAAGTTCAACTACGACTACCGCATCGCCAAGATCGGCAAACCGGTCGACCGCAGCGAGTGGGGCATGACGCCGCAAACGGTGAACGCCTACTACAACGCGCAGCAGAACGAGATCGTGTTTCCTGCAGCGATTCTTCAGCCGCCGTTCTTTGACGCCAAGGCGGATGACGCGATCAACTACGGCGGCATCGGCGCGGTGATCGGCCACGAGATGGGCCACGGCTATGACGATCAGGGTAGCAAGTTCGACGCCAAAGGTAATAACGTGAATTGGTGGACCGATGCCGACCGCAAGGCGTTTGAGGCGCGTACCGACAAACTGGCCGCCCAGTTCGACGCGTACGAACCGCTGCCGGGCAAGCACGTCAACGGCCATCTGACCATGGGCGAAAACATCGGCGACCTGGGCGGCTTGAACGCGGCCTATACCGCCTTGCAGATGGCGCTGTCGAAGAACCCGGCCGAAGCCAAGCGCAAGATAGACGGCTACACCGAAGATCAGCGGTTCTTCCTCAACTGGGCCCGCGTATGGCGCGGAAATATCCGCCCGGAAGCGCAGATCACCCTGCTCAATACCGACCCGCATGCGCCGGCGCAGTTCCGCGCGATCGGCGCGCCGTCGAACATGCCGGAATTTGCGCAGGCCTTCCAGTGCAAGGCCGGCGATGCGATGGTGCGTTCACCGGAGACGCAGGTGAAGATCTGGTAATCAGCATCTACGCGATCGGTTGAAACACAACACCCAAAACCGCAGCCTTCGGGCTGCGGTTTTTTCATGCAGGGAGGACAATGGTCTGTCAGCCCTGGAGGCATCATGCAAAACTCAGCAACAGCGGTCACCGCTGCCGATCCATCGTCCACCATTGTGAGCATTCGCGGACTCGGCAAGGTCTATGCCTCCGGCCACGTCGCCTTGAAACATATCGACCTGGATATCCGCCGCGGCGAAATCCTCGCCCTGCTCGGCCCCAACGGCGCCGGCAAGACCACCCTGATCAGCATTATCTGCGGCATCGTGCGTCCGACCAGCGGCACCGTGCTGGCCGGCGGCCACGACATCGTGCGCGACTATCGCGCGGCGCGGGCGCAGATCGGCCTGGTGCCGCAGGAGCTGTCCACCGATGCGTTCGAGTCGGTGTGGTCCACCGTCACCTTCAGCCGCGGCCTCTTCGGCAAGGCGCCCAACCCGGCGCACATCGAAAAGGTGCTGCGCGATCTGTCGTTGTGGGACAAAAAGGACAGCAAGATCGCCGCGCTGTCCGGCGGCATGAAGCGCCGCGTGCTGATCGCCAAGGCGCTGGCGCACGAGCCGCAGATCCTGTTTCTGGACGAACCCACTGCCGGCGTCGACGTGGAGCTGCGCCATGACATGTGGGAGATGGTGCGCGCGCTGCGCGAGAGCGGTGTCACCATCATCCTGACCACGCACTACATCGAGGAGGCCGAGGAAATGGCCGACCGCATCGGCGTGATCAACAAGGGCGAGCTGGTGCTGATCGAGGACAAGGACGTGCTGATGCGCAAGCTCGGCAAGAAGCAGCTGACGCTGCAGCTACAGAGTCCGCTTGAGCGGATACCCGACGCACTGGCCGGCCTGCCGCTGGAGCTCAGCGAAAACGGTTGCGCGCTGATCTACACGTTTGACGCGCAAGGCGAGCAGACCGGCATCGCGCCGCTGCTGCGTCAGCTCGGCGAGCTGGGCATCGACTTCAAGGATCTGCACTCCAGCGAGAGTTCGCTGGAAGAGATTTTCGTCAGCCTGGTGCATGCCGAAAAACCGGCTACCCCAATCGGAGCCCGCGCATGAATATCCACGCCATACGTGCGATCTACCGCTTCGAGATGGCGCGCACGTTTCGCACGCTGACGCAGAGCATCCTTTCGCCGGTGATCTCCACATCGCTGTACTTCGTAGTGTTCGGCACCGCGATCGGCTCGCGCGTGGGGCATATCGGCGGGGTGAGCTACGGCGCCTTCATCATCCCCGGCCTGGTCATGTTGTCGCTGCTGAATGAAAGTATCTCCAACGCCTCGTTCGGCATCTACCTGCCGAAATGGTCGGGCACGATTTACGAGCTGCTGTCCGCACCGGTGTCGTATCTCGAAGTGGTGCTTGGCTATGTGGGTGCGGCGACGACCAAGTCGGTGCTGCTTGGCGTGCTGATTCTGGTCACCGCGCGGTTGTTCGTGCCGTACGAGATCGCGCATCCAATATGGATGATCGGATTTCTTGTGCTCACCGCCATCACCTTCAGCCTGTTCGGCTTCATCATCGGCCTGTGGGCGGACGATTTTCAGAAGCTGCAGGTGATCCCGCTGATGGTGGTGACGCCACTGACCTTTCTCGGCGGCGCGTTCTATTCGATCAGCATGCTGCCACCGCTGTGGCAGAAGTTCACCCTGTTTAATCCGGTGGTCTATCTGATCAGCGGCTTCCGCTGGAGCTTCTACGGCGTCGCCGACGTCAACGTAGCAGTGAGCCTGGGCGCGACGCTGGGCTTTATGGCGCTGTGCCTGGTGGCGATCGGCTGGATTTTCCGCACGGGGTACAAGCTCAGAAGCTGAGCTCGGCGCGAAGAACGGTAGGCCACTTCCACCCCCGCTGTTCGTAGAACGCAAAAGGCCGAAGGTTTGCGCCTTCGGCCTTTTGCGATCTCCGTCCCCCATTTACCGGCATGCCTTGCGAGCATCCGGCAAATGGCGGCAATGGATCAGTCGCGACGTGCGAAGAGCATACCGAGGACAAACGCCACGCCGGCAGCGATTAGCACGGTGCCAACCGGCCTGTCGGCGGCCAGCTCACGCACGTCGTCGAACACTTCGCCGGCCTTGGCCTGCACGGTGCCGGCGACCTGACGCGCCTTGCCCTTGACCTGGTGCTCGGTGTCGCCGGTAAGTGCACCGGCGGCATCCTCGATCTTGCCAGCGACGTTGCGGATGGTGCCTTCGACTTCGTTCTTGTCCATTGCGGTATTCCTGGTGAGTAGTTGGGAAGGTTGTGGAGAAAACTACGTTTAATGCTTACCGCATGCGCCAGGCGCTTGCGGTGATTATTTCTTCAGCACTTCGCGGGCCTTGTCGGCGGCTTCGCCGGCCTTGACCTGCGCCTTACCGACCTGCTTTTCCGCGGCACCTTCCAGCTGGGTTTTCTTGTCGCCGGTCAGCTTGCCGATGGCTTCCTTGACCGAGCCCTTGACCTGCTTGGCGGTGCCGTCGATGCGATTCTTGTCCATCGTGATCTCCTCATCATCATGGTCAGTGGATGCCCGACGCACACATTGACTATCGGGCTGATGACCAGAATGCGTGATCCCATGTGAAGGAAGAAGCACCAATTGAACCAGTTCGGTTAGTGCATTTGCGTGAACGGACAGCCGCGATTAAGCCGCCCACACCACGTCATTCGAATCTCAGCGGATGCGTCGCGGCTTTTTCCGCACCGCGGCCCGATCCGTGGAGTGGCCGAATACGCCGCGCTCGCGCGCCCACACGATGGCCTCGCTGCGGCTGTGCAGATCGAGTTTGGAATACAGCGCCGCCACGTGGTTACGCACGGTGTTGGGGGCGAGACCCAGGCGCGCGGCAATTTCCTTGTCGGCGAGACCTTCGCACATCAGCCCGAGCGTATCGCGCTCGCGCGCAGTGAGGTCGGCCAGCTCGGCGCTGGCCAGTTCACTCGGCGCATTGGCGCGACGCACATTGGCCATTTTCTCGATCAACGTCTGGCTGAACCACGAAGCGTCCTTCATCACCGCCTCGATTGCGCTGACCAGCTCCATCTCGCTGCGCTTGCGTTCGGTAATGTCCAACAGGACCAGTAGATAGCACGTCGTACCGTGGATGCTGACCGTTTCGGCAGAGAGCAGGCAATCCAGCAGCTCGCCAGTTTTTTTGCGGATCGCGTACTCGGTATTTTGCAGGCTGCCGACGGTTTCCAGCAGCTTGCCCAGCTGGGTGTTGGCATGGCGATCGTCGAGCAGGCCGATTTCCGCGATGGATTTGCCCAGCACTTCTTCCGGCGCATAGCCGGTGGTGCCGACAAAAGCCTCGTTGACTTCGACCACGTGGAAGCGATCGGAGCTGCACACCATGGTCGCTACGGGTGACATGCGGAAGGCCTTGGCGAAGCGCTCCTCGCTCTGACGCAGCGCGTCCTCGGCCTTACGCCGCGGCTCCAAATCCATAAAGGAAAACAGCATGCAGGCCTCATCGCCGACTTCGATCGGCTGACCGGCAACCACGACAAACTTGGTTCCACCCTCGGGCAGCTTTAGCTCGGCCTGCATCTGAGGAATGGTGGCGCCTTCGCCGAGCCGTTCGATCGCCAGCTCTTTGTTTTCCGCGCGTTCCAGCACGTCGAGTTCGTATACCGAATGACCGATAACCTGCTCACGCGTGTAGCCGGTCATTTCCATGAAGCCCTGATTGACCTTGATATAGCGCAGATCGCTGAGGCGACATATCACCGCCGGCGCCGGGTTGGCGTTGAAGGTTTTCTCAAAGCGCTGCTCGGCGCTGGCCCAGTCGGTGGCATCGGCGATGATCAGCACCAGGCAGTCCGGTGCGCCGTCCGCATCGGTGAGCACCATGCTGCGTACCCGGTGCACCCAACGCCTTTCCTCATCCGTGGTCGCAACGACTTCGACCACGACATCGGTGAAGGACTCGCCGGCGATTACCCGATCGATCGGATAATTGCCGGCAGCGAGGCGATGATTATTGCGGTAGCGCAGCTGAAACCGCTCGCGGTACTCGGTGACGTTGGCGCCGAGCTGGGCCACTTCCGTGATGCCATGCATGTCCAGCGCTGCCTGATTCGCCCACATGATCGTCTGGTCGGGCTCGATCAAGATCACCCCATCGCTCAGCCCGGTGATGATTTGCTGCAGCTGGCGGCGGTCGGTTTGGGTACGCAGAACGTGGTCGGTCATGGAAGTAGCTCGTGAGTGGCCGCCAGCGAACGGCGGAATCGGATGCATGTTTGGCGCCGCCCCAACCTGTGCGGGTGCCCTTGGCTTGGGCGGCGCCGATTGGTGCCTCAGTGCAGGTGCACCAAGAATATAGCCCAGCGTCTGCACAGCTTGAGACGAATGCACTAATCACCCTGGTGCATTTGCAAGGCGACGAGGCCTGGGACAGCGCGCAGAATGCGCTCCCTGTCATCACACCGACGCTGCATTTGGATACCTAGACTGCCGCCCGCCTCATCCGCCACCGGCGACGGGGGTGACGTGGACCAACCGTTTGATTGCTTCACTGCACCCCATCCCGACCACTGTCGTCACTCAACTTTTTCACCCTTTTGTCCCTCAACGATAAGGAACTCACATGGCCACCTATGTAAACCCCGAGCAGCAACCGCGCATTTCATGGGGCGCGATTTTTGCTGGCTGCTTTATTTCGCTGGTCACCTACCTGGTGCTGAGCGTACTCGGCACCGCCATCGGTGCCAGCGCCATCGACCCACTCGGCGACGCCAACCCGCTGAGTGGTTTCGGCAAGGGCACAGGTATCTGGCTGGGTGTCACGACCCTCATTTCGATCCTGATCGGCGCTTTCATCGCCGGTCGCTCTGCACCTGGCCAGGGTGGCCTGCACGGCGTGCTGAGCTGGTCGCTGACCACGCTGATTACCACCTACCTGGTCGCCTCGCTGGCGTCCGGCATTGCCGGCGCCGCCACGGGCGTGGTTGGCAAGGGCCTGTCGCTGGCTGGTGACGGCGTCGCTGCCGCAGCTCCGCACATCGCTTCCGGCGTCAAGGACGAACTGCAGAAGAACGGCATCAGCTTCGATCCCAGCGAGCTGCAGAATCAGCTGGACACCCTGCTGCGCCAGACCGGCAAGCCGGAGCTAGACCCGTCCAATCTGAAGGCCACGGCACAGCAGGCTGCTGCTGACGGCAAGCAGACCGCGCAGCAGACCGCCGCTACCCCGCAGCAAACCGACCAACAGCTCAGCGATTGGTTTGCCCGTGTGAAGCAGGAAGGCCAGCCGGCGCTGAATGCTGCCGACAAGGATGCGCTGGTCAACATCGTCGCGGCCCGTACCGGCAAGTCGCATGACGAAGCGCAGCAGATCGTCGACAACTACGCGCAGACCTATCAGCAGGCGATGGCCAAGTTCCAGCAGCTGAAGCAGGAAGCCGAGCAGAAGGCTCGCGAAGCGGCCGATGCCACCGCACGTGGCGTGTCGAAGGCGGCCTGGGGCGCGCTGGTGCTGCTGATCATCGGTGGCCTGATCGCCTTCTTCGCCGGTGTGTTTGGCTTTGCCCGTCGCCCGGTGACCGCGGTGGTGGTGAAGCGTCCTTACGAAGTCGACTAAGATGTCAGTCTGACGACCGCGCTGACCTTGTCGGCAGCGCCTCGTACGAAAAGCATTGAGAATATCGTCTTACGCATCGCCCCGGCGCTCACACGTCGGGGCGATTTTTTATTCGCATGCCTCAAGGAGATTAAAACGAGCGCGAGCGCATGTTGCCGATCTGCGCATCCTTGTCCGCCCACAAGGTATTGACCCAGGTCTGAAAACTGTCGCGAAACGCCGGATCGGCCTCATAGTCACCGCGCAACGACGCGTTGATCGGCAGCTCGCGCACATGCACGCGAATCTCGCTGACGCGGCCCGCGATCAAATCCATCATCGTGTACGGCCCATCGGGATAGACGATGGTAACGTCGAGCATCGCATCAAGCGCGTCGCCCATCGCATCGAGCACGAACGCGACGCCGCCGGCCTTGGGCCGCAGCAAATACCGATAGGCGGATTTCTGCTTGTCGTGCTTGGCCGAGGTAAAGCGCGTGCCCTCGACGAAGTTCATCACCGACACCGGCATGTGCCGGAATTTTTCGCAGGCGCGGCGCGTCGCCTCCATGTCCTTGCCCTGCAGCTCCGGATGCGCGGCAAGCGTTTCCTTCGAGTAGCGCTTCATGAAAGGGAAATCCAGCGCCCACCAAGCCGGCCCCAGCAGCGGCACCCAGATCAGCTGGCTCTTCA
>CAIKJM010000623.1 GCA_903827735.1 uncultured Rhodanobacter sp.
GTACATGCTGAGAAGTGTCCTTGGCCTCTAGCCAGGTAGGCCCGGAGTGAAGCAGTTCGCCCCTCCAGCTCCGAGCTTGCACCGATGCTGCCGTGCCTTGGAGTGCTCCACGCAGTCCCCATGTATTGACGACGCTCACCTCCCCTACCAGCAGGAAAATCACCATGACCGAATCGACCGAACGCGCCGTCCTCGCCGGCGGCTGCTTCTGGGGCATGCAGGAGCTGATCCGCAGCCAGCCGGGCGTTGTCTCCACGCGCGTGGGCTACTCCGGCGGCGACGTGCCCAACGCCACTTATCGCAACCACGGCACGCACGCCGAGGCGATCGAAATCATCTTCAATCCGCAGGTGATCAGCTACCGCACCCTGCTGGAATTCTTTTTCCAGATCCACGACCCCAGCACGCCGAACCGCCAGGGCAACGATCGCGGCGTGAGCTATCGCTCGGCCATCTTCTACACCAGCGATGCGCAGAAGGACGTTGCCGAGGACACCATCGCCGACGTCGACGCTTCCGGCCTGTGGCCAGGCAAGGCGGTGACCGAGCTGGCGCCGGTCGGCGATTTCTGGGAAGCCGAGCCCGAGCACCAGGACTATCTGCAGCACTATCCCACCGGCTACACCTGCCACTTCATCCGGCCGCAGTGGAAGCTGCCGCGCCGCGCCTGATCCGATGGGTTGAGGCAGAGCGCCTTCTGCGCTCTGCCTTTCGAAGCATCAAACGTCCCAAGCGCAGCCCCACGCGAGCGTTGGCATAACCACTTCAGTAAAGTGCAGGCTGCCATTCGGTTCTGGGGATGAAGAGATGATGCACGAGCGTTTGACGAATCACGTCCGTTGTCTAGCCTCGTGCATTTTCGCCACGCTGTTACTGATGCTGAGCACGAGCCCACACGCCAGCGAACATGCGGCCGACACCGCGCGATGGCAGCGCGAAGCGCACGACGCCACCATCACCCGCGACGACTGGGGCATTGCCCACGTGCATGGCAAAACCGATGCCGACGCCGTGTTCGGCATGGCCTATGCGCAGGCCGAGGACGACTTCAACCGCGTCGAAACCAACTACCTCAACGCGATGGGCCGGCTCGCCGAGGCCGAGGGTGAGCCGGCGATCTGGCAGGACCTGCGGATGAAGCTGTTTATCGACCCGGTCGCGTTGAAGGCGATGTACGCAAAAAGCCCGCGCTGGCTGCAGGCGCTGATGAACAGCTGGGCAGACGGACTCAACGATTACCTGGCCGAGCATCCCGACGTGCATCCGCGCGTCATCAAGCATTTCGAGCCGTGGATGGCGCTGAGCTTCAGCGAAGGCAGCATCGGCGGCGATATCGAGCGCGTGGCGCTGAACCCGCTGGAAGCGTTTTACGGCCAGAATCCGGCCGCGCTGGCGCGCGTCGATCCGCCGTCCAGCTGGCGCGAACCGACCGGTTCCAACGGCATCGCCATCGCGCCCAAGCTCACCGTCGACGGTCACGCGCTGCTGCTGATCAACCCGCACACCTCGTTCTTCTTCCGCTCCGAGTTGCAGATGAGCAGCGATGCCGGGCTCGACGCGTATGGCGCGGTGACCTGGGGCCAGTTCTTTATCTACCAGGGCTTCAATCCGCACATCGGCTGGATGCACACTTCGACCGGCGCCGACGCGGTCGACGAATTTGCCGAGACCATCGTGCGCAAGGACGGCAAGCTGTTCTATCGCTACGGCAGCGAGCTGCGGCCGGTGACCAGCAAAACCATCGCCGTGCCGTATCGCGTGAAGGACGGCTCGATGGCCGAACGCCGCTTCACCGTCTACGCCACGCATCACGGCCCGATCGTGCGGGCCGCCGACGGCAAGTGGATCGCCATCGCGCTGATGAACAAGCCGGTCGAGGCGCTCGAACAAAGCTGGTTGCGTACCAAAGCCGGCGATTACGCCAGCTATATGAAGGTTGCGGAGCTGAAGGCCAACTCGTCCAACAACACCATCTTCGCCGACGACAAGGGCGAGATCGCGTACCTGCATCCGCAGTTCATCCCACGGCGCGATAACCGCTTCGACTACACCAAGCCGGTCGACGGCAGCGATCCCGATACCGACTGGAAAGGCCTGCTGCCACTCGACGCCGCGCCGCACCTGCTCAACCCGCCGAACGGCTGGATCTTCAACACCAACGACTGGCCCTACTCCGCCGCCGGACCGTACAGCCCGAAGCAGGCCGACTACCCGCGCTACATGGACAGCTTCGGCGAAAACCCGCGCGGCATCCACGCCACCGCCCTGCTCACCGGGCAGCGCGACTTCACCCTCGCCTCGCTGATCAGCACCGCGTTCGACGCATACCTGCCCGCCTTCGCGCGGCAGATACCGATCCTCGTGGCCGACTACGACGCGCTGCCCGCCAGCGATCCGCTGAAACCAAAACTCGCCAGCCAGATCGCCCTGCTGCGCCACTGGGACTACCGCTGGGGCATCACCTCAATACCGACCTCGCTGGCGGTGTTCTGGGGCGACACCCTGTGGGATTCCGTCAGCAAGGCCGATACCGCCGAGGGCTTGTCCATCTACGACTATATGGCGGAAAAAGCCGGACCCGCGGCACGCCTGCAGGCCCTGGTCGAAGCCTCCGACCGGCTGGAAAAGGATTTCGGCAGCTGGGGCACGCCGTGGGGCGAGATCAACCGCTTCCAGCGCCTCACCGGCGATATCGAGCAGCCGTTCAACGACGCCAGGCCAAGCATTCCCGTGCCGTTCGTCTCCTCGCGCTGGGGCTCGCTCGCCTCCTTCGGCGCGCACCGCTGGCCGGGCACGAAGCGTTACTACGGCACCAGCGGCAACAGCTTCGTCGCCGTCGTCGAGTTCGGCCCCAAGGTGCACGCCCGCGCCATCACCGCCGGCGGCGAAAGCGGCCACCCGAACTCACCGCACTTCAACGACGAAGCCGAACGCTACAGCACCGGCAACTTGCGCACGGTTTACTTTTGGCCGGAGGAACTGCAGGGGCATATCGAGCGGGTTTATCGCCCGGGATCGTGAGTCGTGATTTAAACAACTCCATTCGATAGCGCACTGCGGGACACCGGACTGAAGCGGTCAGCTATAACGTTCACTCACCCGCGTTTTGCATAATTCCCGGTGCCCCGCCGACCGGTAGCGAGCGTCGAAGAGTTAGTTATAAGCTCGGATCGTGAGTTTTGACGCGTCAGCAAGGAGGATAGGATGTCTCTCATTCGTTCACGTTTTGTCGCTCTATCGGTCGTTGGTGTCCTCCTGCTGGAGGGTGCGATCGCCCCCGCCGCTTTAGGGCAAGGGAAGAAACCACCGGCCAATATCGGTGCCGTCTTGTCGTACCTCTATCACTTCAGACCCTCCTACGACGAATGTACCAGCACGGCTGGAACATCGATGTATGGCATGGTGGCGTGCACCAAGACCGAGCTTGCCTATCAGGATGCACGCTTGAATAAGGCATACAAGTCGCTGTTGGCGAAGTTGCCCCCCGAGAAGCATGCCAAGCTGAAATCCGATGAAAACATCTGGATCCAGTATCGCGACACGCATTGCCCCAAAGGTCCGAACGACCAGGACAGCCCTGTCGGAGAATATGAATCGTGCAGGCTCACGAAAACTGCTGAGCAAGCAACGTTCCTAGAGGCAACACTCGATGATCTTTGATCTTTTCATCACAAGACCAGAGATCTGCATAAGCTCGGCCAAAGTGATTTTTAGCGTCGTTAAGGAGGATGGAATGTTGTGCTTTCGATCAAGGTTTATTGTTGCGTCGATAATTGGCTCGCTCACGCTAGGGGTGGTCATACCGCCAGCATGGGCACAAACGCAGAACCAAGGAAGCAAAATTGACACGAGTAGTTTGAAGGCATTTGCCACGAATGGCGCAACTATCCTTGACTCCAAGACGGGTGACCTAAACGGCGATGGAACAACCGATGCGCTTCTTGTTCTCAACCCGGCCACTAGTGGCGCAGAAAAGCTCGGCGAAGGACCGTCGCGGACCGTGCTACTCCTGACGCGTGATGCCACCGGGCAATTACAAAAAGCCGCGCAGAACGACAAGATCGTGCCATGTGCCCAATGTGGCGGGATAGCGGGCGATCCCTACAGTTACACCCTCATCAGCGAGGGCAGATTTACGATAGTCACGGAAGGCGGCTCACGCGAGCACTGGTCTAACGAATATACCTTCGCCTACTCTCCCGAGCAGAAAAACTGGTTGTTGCGAGAGGTCAAACGCGCCGTTGTCGATCAGGACACTGGCAAGCAAAAGGCGCTTGACCTCAAGCCGAAGGATTTTGGTGTGGTCCAGTTCAAGGGCTTTGATCCGTCTACTTTGCCGACGCTTGATCTTCCCTAAAGACTCTCTAGCTATCGCGTAGGCAAAGTATAAGTTGGGAAATCGTTCAATCCCGGGTACAGGAGTTTCTATGGCTACGGAACGAGAAGCGCAGTTGTTGCTAGACGCTACAAATGCCGGCATTAAATCGCCCCAAGAGCTGGCGAATTTCATGGCTCAGGTCAGCGAAGAATCACAGGGGCTGACCCACCTCGAAGAGGGCTTTCGATATCCCCAAGGTATATCGCAAATTCCGGTTCAATCTGCGCACCGTGATGGCGACGCAGCGCTGGAAACGGCGCGTGTGGAAGCGATGCAAGGCAAGCCCGAGAAGTTGGCCGAATCGATGTATGGCGGTCGCAACGGTAACGATCAGCCCGGCGACGGTTACACCTACCGTGGACGCGGCTACATGCAGCTCACTGGAAAAGCGAATTACAAGGATGCTGGCGATGCACTCGGGGTGGATCTGGTCAAGCACCCGGAACTCGCCGCTGAACCGCAGTATGCTTCAAAGATCGCCACTTGGTATTGGGAAAACAAAGTGCCCGAAGCTGCGCACTCCGATGTGCGCGCAGCGACCTCAGCTATCAATGGTGGCCATAACGGCCTAGCCGTGCGTCAGGCAGAATTCAACAAGTGGGAAAAGACGTTGACGCCGGACGTGATGCAGCATCTTGCCAAAGGGGAGGTGGTACTCCCCATCGAAGCTGCTGCTGTTCAACACAGCAATCTCAGACAAGGTGCCCACGGCGACGTTGTGCGTGAGTTGCAATCCGACCTCAGCGCACTTGGCTACACCGACAGGCATGGTAACCCCCTGCATCCAGATGGTGATTTTGGTCGTGATACCGCCAATGCGATTGAGAGTTATCAGAGGAATAATGGACTTGCAGTCGATGGCGTTGCTGGCACAACAACGCGCAACCTGTTGAACGAGCAGGTGCATCAACTGGAAAACAGCCGGGGCCCCTACGTGGGGCCGGAGCAGACGGTTACCAAAGATAGCTCTACCCACGACATGTTCGAGGCCATCTGCAGCGCCGCCGAGAGAGGTGACACCAAAGGCATGCTCGCCGTGGGCAAGTGCTATGAGCAGTCTCCGGACGGCCAGTCCTATCTGGCGATGGGCGCGCAGATCAATCAGCAGCAAGCGCAGATACAAGCACAGAACCAAACGATCAGCCAACAGGCGGCCCAAATCACTGCCCAAGCCCCGGTTCCGCAGCAGGGTGCGCCGACGATCTCACTCTAACCAATCAAGGAAGAAACATGGACCAGCGGGAACTCGAAGCACTTGTCGTCAAGATCAGCATGTTTGCCAACCGTGTGAACGAGCTTGGTGACCATGTCGCCAAACAGTCACAGCAGGCAACGGAGCAGTTGACCCATACCGCAAAAGGCTTGAGCAACGTCGCAGATCAATCCGTTGCACGCATTGTTGAGGGAGTCGAGCAGTCCGCCGCCAAATCCATCTCGGCCGGTGCCAACATGGCCGTCTCCGACATTCTGCAACGCCTAGGCAATGGCGTGCAGCTACTTGACAGCCAAGTGCGGCAGATGATCGGAGCGGTCAACACTCTGGAACAGAGTGTCGTCAAGACAGATCGCGCGCATGTGGCGACGGCATGGAAAGGGTTCATTGGCCTTCTCATCGGTGCGTTGGCGATCGTTGGCGCCTCGACGTACATGGTCTGGTCGGCAAGACAGGACCTTGGCAACCTCAAGTGGGCCGAGCAGGTGCAGGCGGCGGAAACAGCCGGCAAGCTGGCGCAGTGCCCGGACGGCGCCGGTATCTGCGCGCTCGACGGCAAGAAGTGGGTACGACTAGACTCTCAGTGACCTGGGCAACAGGCATACAGCATCGTCTGTACAGGTCCGCATGTGGATGCAAAAGGGAATCTACATTGTCCTGTGAGCGTGGAGATGGGCCATGACCGGTGATGACATTTATGAGTTGATGATTCAGAAAAAAGGACTCGCCTCTCCACCTAAGGTAAATACCGCTACTCGGCTAACGGAC
>CAIKJM010000624.1 GCA_903827735.1 uncultured Rhodanobacter sp.
CGGTGGTGCTTCTGCTGGTGCTGCATCGCAAGCGCGGTCCGCGCCGTCCCTGATCTGCTCTGCCTGCGAAAACTCACTCACATACTTGCTACGAGCTCATGCCTAATTCCACCAACGACCCTGCCGCCCTGCGCAAAAGCCGATTCTTTCTGGTGCTCATCGCGTTGGTGTTTGCCGCGCCGATCCTGGTTGCGGGCCTGCTGACGTTTACCGGCTGGCAGCCGAGCGGTAAGGGCAACGGCCAGCCGATCATGCCGCAGCGCAATTTTGTGGACGAAAAGCTCCGCGTGCGGCTGGCCAATGGGCAGATGTATGCCTGGCGCGACAGCGAACCGCGCATGACCCTTATTGCACTGCCGGGTCCGAGGTGTTCGGTGCAATGCCTGGACGACCTCACGGCGATGGCCAAGGCCCGCGTCATGCTGAGCCGCAACCAGTCGCGTCTGCGCCTGCTTTATCTGGGCCAGCCGCCGGCGGGCGAAGGTCTGGTCGCGATTCAAAACTACTGGCAGCTCGGTACGGACGTCGACAACAAGCTGGCCAGCTATCGACCGAGCACGCCGGACAGCGTCAGCGCAGTGCTGGTCGAATCAAACGGCACGGCGCTGTCGCTGTATCCTGCCGGCTCCGATCCGGCTGGCCTGGCGCGTGATCTGCAGAAGGTGATCCACTAATGTTCTCCAACGCGATGTCTCCCCGCATCGTCAAGGCGCTGCGTGTGCTTACCCTGCTCGCGGCGCTGTTCGCGTTCGGGCTGGTGATGTTCGGTGCCTTTGTGCGCCTGTCCAACGCGGGACTGTCGTGTCCCGACTGGCCGACCTGTTATGGCAAGGCCACCTGGCCCACGCACGCGCACGATATCGCCGCGGCGAACCTAGCGTATCCGGATCGCCCGGTGGAGACCGACAAGGCCTGGCGCGAGCAGGTGCACCGGGTGCTGGCCGGTTCGCTCGGCGTACTGGTGCTGCTGATTGCGCTGATCGCCAGCTGGCGCAAAGCCTCGGCGCGCTATGGCGTGATTGCGGCGGCGATCTTCGCGGCGGCTGGCGTGGTGCTGTACCAGCGCGGCGAATTTGCGATCTCCTCGGCGCTGTCGGCGCTGGCAATCGCGTTGCCGATCATTGCCGCGCTGGGATTAAAGCGTAGCGGTGCGTGGAAGGTCAGTGTGCTGGTGCTGGCGATGATCATCTTTCAGGCCATGCTCGGCATGTGGACGGTGACCCTGCTGCTGAAGCCCGTCGTGGTGATGGGCCATCTGCTGGGCGGCATCACCACCTTCGCGCTGCTGGCGTACGCGGCGCTGCGCTTTGGCGGCGTCGGCGCGCCGGACCGTCGTCTGGCAGATCTGCGTCGGCTGGTGGTGCTCGGCATCGTGCTGCTGTTCTGCCAGATCGCGTTGGGCGGCTGGACATCGGCCAACTACGCGGCGCTGGCCTGCGGCTATGGCGAGGGCGCGTTTCCGCAGTGCGGCGGCCAGTGGATGCCGCCGACGGATTTCCACCAGGCATTCGTGCTGTGGCGCGGAATCGGCGTCAATTACGAAGGCGGTGTGCTCGATATGGCGGCGCGCAGCGCGATCCAGATGACGCATCGCTTCGGCGCGCTGGTGGTGTTCTGCTATCTGGCCTGGCTGTCGTTCAAGGCGGCGCGCTGCGGGCTGCGCCTGTTTGCGATCGCCATTGCGCTGGCCCTGGTGTGCCAGGTGCTGCTGGGCATCAGCAACGTGGTGTACGGGCTGCCGCTGCCGGTGGCGACGGCGCACAATGGCATGGCCGCGCTGCTGCTATTTACGCTGCTGGCGACGCTGGCGCGCACGCAGATGCGCAAAGACATATCACCCACGCTGTTATCGGAAACACGCTGAGATGGAGCTCGTTCGCGAATACATGCAGTTGACCAAGCCGCGCGTCGTAGCGCTGCTGGTGTTCTGCGCGGTGATCGGCATGTTCCTCGCCGTGCCCGGCATTCCGCCGTGGCGCGCGCTGGTGTTCGGCACTATCGGCATCTGGATGGCGTCGGGTTCGGCGGCCGCGTTCAATCACTTGATCGACGAGCGCATCGACAAGCTGATGGCGCGCACCGCGCGCCGTCCGCTGGCCACCGGCAAGCTCACGCCGCATCAGGTGCTGGTGTTTGCCATTGCGCTGGGCATCGCCTCGATGCTGGTGCTGGCGCTGCTGGTCAATCCGCTGACCGCGCTGCTGACTTTTGGCGGTTTGATCGGCTATGCGCTGGTGTACACGGCCTATTTGAAGCGCGCCACGCCGCAGAACATCGTGATCGGCGGC
>CAIKJM010000625.1 GCA_903827735.1 uncultured Rhodanobacter sp.
CCTGCTGCGCTGGGAGCCGGATGCGCCGGGCCGCGGCCTGCTGGCGCACACGCTGTACAGCCAGATCAAGCTGCATGCCGACTATGGCGGCGTGGTCCCCGAGCTGGCCAGCCGCGACCACGTGCGCAAGCTGGTGCCGCTGATCCGCGAGGCCCTGTCGCAGGCCGGTTTGACCGTGCAGGACCTGGGCGGTGTGGCCTATACCGCCGGCCCCGGTCTGGTCGGTGCGCTGCTGGTCGGCGCGTCGGCCGGACGCGCGCTGGCCTGGGCGCTGGGCGTGCCGGCGATCGGCGTACATCATATGGAAGGCCACCTGCTGGCGCCGCTGCTGGAGGACGATCCGCCGGCACCGCCGTTCGTCGCCCTGCTGGTGTCGGGCGGCCACTCCATGCTGGTCGAGGTCAAGGCCATCGGCCAATACACGATTCTGGGCGACACGCTGGACGATGCCGCCGGCGAAGCGTTCGACAAGACCGCCAAGATGATGGGTCTGCCGTACCCTGGCGGTCCGATGCTGGCAAAGCTGGCCGAAAACGGGCGCGCGGGCGCGTTTCGCTTTTCTCGGCCAATGACCGATCGCCCCGGCCTGGACTTCAGCTTCTCCGGCCTGAAAACCCAGGTGCTGCTGGCCTGGCAGCAGTCCGACAAGAGCGATCAGACGCGCGCCGATATCGCCAGGGCGTTCGAGGAAGCCATCGTCGACACGCTCATCATCAAATGCCGCCGCGCGCTTGAGGCCAGCGGCGCGAAGCGGCTGGTGATTGCCGGCGGCGTCGGCGCCAATCGGCGCCTGCGCAGCGAACTCGCCGCGGCCGGCGCCAAAGACGGCTTCAAGGTCTATTTTCCGCGCCTGGTTTTCTGCACTGACAACGGCGCGATGATCGCCCTGGCCGGTGCGATTCGGCTGGCCAGCGGGCAGCATCAGGATGCCTCAGTGCAGGTGTATCCACGTTGGGATTTGCAGACGTTGCCGGCGGCTTGATCAGGCCCGCTTTTTTGAGGTGACTTCAGCTGCGACGCTGGCAGCCAGTTTGATCGAATTAAAGCAAAGAGCTTTCGCCCTCCTTCGGAACGCGAAAGCCGGCCGCAAGCGAGCCGGATCGCGAAGCATTAACAACCTGGCCATAGCCAATTCACCACTGCGTCCGCTCAGGCAGCAAACCTTTCAGCTCAGCTTCGGTCAAATTGCGCCATTGCCCGACTTTCAAATGCGCGAGTTTGACGTTGTCGATGCGTACGCGCCGCAACTGGGTGACGCGGTAGTCGAAGGCGGCGGCCATGAGGCGGATCTGGCGGTTGAGGCCCTGGGTCAGCACGATCGAGAAACCGTACTTGGCGATGCGGCGGGTGCGGCACGGCTTGGTCATCTGGCCGTGGACGCGCACGCCTTTGGCCATGCCGCGGAGGAATTCATCGGTGACGGCCTTGTCCACCGCGACCAGGTATTCCTTTTCGTGGTGGTTCTCGGCCCGCAGGATCTCGTTGACGATGTCGCCATTGCTGGTCAGTAAGATCAGCCCTTCGGAGTCCTTGTCCAGCCGACCGACCGGAAATATCCGCTGTGGATGATCGACGAAGTCAACGATGTTGCCGTCGACGCTCTGGTCGGTGGTGCAGGTAATGCCGACCGGTTTGTTCAGCGCGATGTAGACGGCTTTCTTGGCGCCCGGCGTGGCCGCGAGGATGCGTGCCTTGACGATCTCGCCGTCCACGCGCACCTCGTCACCTTCCAGCGCCTTGGCGCCGGTGGTGACGACTTCACCGTTGATGGTGACGCGGCCGGCAACCAATAAATCATCCGCCTCGCGGCGCGAGCACAGGCCGGCTTCGCTGATGTATTTGTTGACGCGCACGTCAGGAGCGCAACCCGATGCCGCGTTGGAGCAGCTGCAGCGCCACGATCGATAAGGCCACGACAAACCCCAGCATCACGACAAACGCGATCCAGATGTTGACGTCGGTAATGCCCAGCACGCCGAAGCGGAACGCATTGACCATGTAGAGAATTGGGTTGATCCGCGAGATGGTCTGCCACGGTTCGCCGAGCATGTTGATCGAATAGAACACGCCGCCCAGATAGGTCAGCGGCGTAATCACGAAGGTCGGCACCAGGGCGATGTCGTCGAACTTCTTGGCGAACACCGCGTTGACGAAACCGGCCAGCGAAAAAATCGTGGCGCCGAGCAGCACCGAAAGAAAGGTGATGATCGGATGCACGACATGCAGGGACGTGAAAAACAGCGCGATCAGCAGTACCAGTACGCCGACCACCAGTCCACGCGTGACCGCGCCGGTGACGTAGCCGAGCAGGATCACCCAGTTCGGCATCGGCGACACCAGCATCTCTTCCACCGATCGGCTGAACTTGGCGCCGAAGAACGAGCTGGAGATATTGCCGTAGCTGTTGGTGATGATGCTCATCATGACCAGGCCGGGCACGATGTACTGGATGTAGCTGAAGCC
>CAIKJM010000626.1 GCA_903827735.1 uncultured Rhodanobacter sp.
AATCCTGCATGGTGCCGGTTTCGGTGCGGAAGGCTCCGACATTCGCCGGGTCGAGCGCGGCATGGCCTGGCAGATCGCCGGCCTGCCGGCGACCAGCGCGCCAGACTTCGCCGTGATCATGGCCGAACTGCACGACGCGATGACGCAGTCGGTGCTGACGACGATCGACGAGGCCCAGGGCCTGTTCCTGGTTGGCCAGCCCGGGGATCTGGTGCATATCGCGCTTGGCAGCGACCCGAAGGGCGCGCTGGATGAAGCGAACGGCCGTCTCGGTCTGGCCCTGGCTGACGATGAAATCGAGTATCTGGTCGACCGCTACGCCGAACTGGGCCGCGACCCAACCGATGCCGAGCTTTTCATGTTCGCACAGGCCAACTCCGAGCATTGCCGGCACAAGGTGTTCAACGCCAGTTGGACGCTGGACGGCGTCGATCAGGATAAGAGCCTGTTCGGCATGATCAAGCACACGCACCAGCAGTCGCCGGCGCATACCTTGTCCGCGTATTCGGACAACGCGGCGGTGATCGAGGGCAGCGTCGGCAAGCGCTTTTTCCCCGATGCGAAAGACGGCATCTGGCGCGCGCATGAAGAGCGCATCGATTTTGCGATCAAGGTGGAGACGCATAACCACCCCACCGCGATCGCGCCATGGCCCGGTGCGGCCACCGGCGCCGGCGGCGAAATTCGCGACGAGGGCGCCACCGGTCGCGGCGGCAAGCCCAAAGCTGGCCTCACCGGTTTTTCGGTGTCCGATTTGCGCATTCCCGGACACCCGCAGCCGTGGGAAATCGACCGCCCGCTGCCGCCGCGCATGGCCAGCGCGTTCGAGATCATGCGCGACGGCCCGTTGGGTGCGGCCGCGTTCAACAACGAGTTTGGTCGTCCTTGTCTGGGCGGCTATTTCCGCACCTACGAACATGAAACCGGCGAATCCGGCCTGCGCCGCGGCTATGACAAGCCGATCATGCTGGCCGGCGGCCTGGCCAACCTGCGTCCAGGCCACGTGCTGAAGCGCGCCGTGCAGCCTGGCAACAAAGTCATCGTGCTGGGCGGCCCGGCGATGCTGATCGGGCTGGGCGGCGGCGCGGCTTCGTCGGTCGCGTCGGGCAGCTCCAGCGCCGAGCTGGATTACGCCTCGGTGCAGCGCGATAACGCCGAGATGGAGCGCCGCTGTCAGGAAGTCATCGATACCTGCTGTCGCCTTGGCGAGGCGAACCCTATCGTCAGCGTGCACGACGTGGGCGCCGGCGGCCTGTCCAACGCGATCCCCGAGCTGCTTAATGACGCTGGCGTCGGTGGCGAGATCGACCTGTCGAAAATCCCCTGCGACGATCCGCAACTCTCGCCGATGCAGGTGTGGAGCAACGAATCGCAGGAGCGCTACGTGCTGGCCATCGGCCCGGAAAACCTGGCCGAGTTCGAGGCGATATGCCGGCGCGAGCGATGCCCGTACGCGGTGGTCGGCGACGCCACGGCCGAGCGTCGCCTGCGCGTGACCGATCCGCGCCGCGACCTGGTGGTGATCGACCTGCCGATGGACGTGCTATTCGGCAAGCCGCCGCGCATGCACCGCAACGCCAAGCACATCAAGCCGCGCATCGACGTGCTGCCTGATCTCACCGGCATCGGTATGAACGAGGCGCTGCTACGCGTGCTGCGGCTGCCGGTGGTAGGCAGCAAGAGCTTTCTGATCACCATCGGCGACCGCACCGTGGGTGGCCTCAATCATCGCGACCCGATGGTCGGCCCGTGGCAGATTCCGGTTGCCGATTGCGCGGTGACGCTGTCGGATTTTGACGGTTACGTCGGCGAAGCGATGGCGATGGCCGAGCGCGCGCCGGTCGCCGTGCTCAATAGCGCACAAGCCGCGCGTCTCGCCGTGGGCGAGGCGATCACCAATATGGCCGCTGCGCCGATTGCCGGTCTGGGCGAAATTAGGCTGTCGGCCAACTGGATGGCGGCGGTCAACCATCCGGGTGAAGACGCTGCGCTGTTCGATGCGGTGAAAGCGGTCGGTATGGAGCTGTGCCCCGCGCTGGACATTTCCATTCCGGTCGGCAAGGACTCGCTGTCCATGCAGACGCAGTGGGAGCATGAGGGCAAGCCACAGCGCACGGTGTCGCCGGTGTCGCTGGTCATTACCGGTTTCGCCCGCGTTAGCGACGCGCGCCGCACGCTGACGCCGCAGCTGCGGCTGGATCATGGTCACTCCGATCTGTGGTTGATCGACTTGGGCGCAGGGCGCGACCGCCTCGGCGCTTCGGCGCTGACCCAGGTATTCAACCGCGGCGGCGGCGTGCCGCCTGATCTGGACGATCCGAAGCGGTTGAAGGCGCTGTTCGATCTGGTGCAGGAAGCGAACGCCGGCGGCTTGCTGTTGGCTTACCACGATCGCTCGGACGGCGGCGCCATCGTGACCCTGCTGGAAATGGCGTTTGCCGGCCACTGCGGTCTGGAAATCCATATGGACGGCTGGGCCGAGGCGACCCTGCGCGGCCTGTTCAACGAGGAGCTGGGCGCGATCCTGCAGGT
>CAIKJM010000627.1 GCA_903827735.1 uncultured Rhodanobacter sp.
GTGGCCAATTCGTGTTCCGACGCTGTCTGCTCTGCCATGCTCGATTCCGACTGGGATAATGCCTCGCCTACACCCGGTGGCGACGGCCACGGAGTGTAACATGTCGACCTTAACGTTCTTGGTTACGACGCATGGTTCACGGAAGTGAAAACCCGCAGTTTGATGCCCTTTTGCGCCGCGCCCCGCGCGTGTCCTACCGGGTCGGCGATGCCGCTGCCGCGCTGAAGGAAGCCGGCACGCTGGCCCTGCTCGGCTTCGGCGCCGGCAGCCAGAAAACGGGTGACCCGCGCACGCTTCAAGTCGCGCTGGAAAGCTTCGACGCGCCGGCGCCGCTGGAGATCTGGCAAGTCGATGCCCCGGTGACCCAAGGCACGGTCGGCGCCCTGCGCTGGTCGGCCGGCGGCGGCTGGCTTTTCGCAGCGATCGAACTGGACGAGCGCGAGCACGATGGCCCCGAAGGCGCCGCCAACACAGCCTACGCCCAGCTTCGTCACTTCCTTGAACAGCGCCCGGAGCGACATGTGCTGCGCCTGTGGAATTACCTCGGCGCCATCAATGAAGGCGCGGGCGATGCCGAGCGCTACAAGCAGTTCTGCGACGGTCGCGCCGCCGGCATGGGCAGCTTCTTCGCCGACGGCTTTCCCGCGGCCAGCGCCATCGGTCATCACGGCCCGGCGCACCGGCTGCAGATTTACCTGCTGGCCTGCGATCAGCCCGGCGACCGCGTGGAAAATCCGCGTCAGGTCAGCGCCTGGCGCTATCCGCGCCAGTACGGCCGCACGCCGCCGAGTTTTGCCCGCGCCATGAGCCTCCCCGGCAACGACGTGCTCGCGATCTCCGGCACCGCCGCCGTAGTCGGTCACGCGTCGGCGCATAACGACGATCTGGATGCCCAGCTCGACGAAACCCTGATCAATCTCGAAACCCTGCTCGCCAGCGCCGACATGCCCGCCGGCTTCGACACACATTCACCACTCAAAGCGTACGTGCGCCATGCCGTCGATGCCCCGCGCGTGCGCGACTTTTTCCGGCGTCGCCTGCCCGGCGTCCCGGTGCTGCTGCTGCACGGCGACATCTGCCGCCGCGAGCTGCTGGTGGAGATTGATGGGTGGCGGTATGCGTGAGGTCAGCAGGAATAGGGACTGAAAAAGTATCGAAGCAAAGCCTTCATCGCTCAATGATTCGTAGCGGTTCAATTTCAGCTTTTCGCTCTTGGCCGTTCCCTGTTTACTCGCGGCTTCGCCGCTCGCCCTTCTGGGCGCCTTTTGGCGTCCGTGCTACACGCGTCCCGTTCGCCCCCTTACCGCTCTTTCACTTCTTCGTCGGCCGCGTCCATCCGCGCAGCGTGGCCTGCTTCGCGCGGGTCAGTGTGAGCTCACCTTCGGGCGCATCGCGGGTGATGACGGAACCGGCACCGATGGTGGCCTGGGCACCCACAGTCACCGGCGCGACGAGTGCGCTGTTGGAGCCGATGAAGGCGCCGTCCTCGATGCGGGTGATCGACTTGTTGATGCCGTCGTAGTTGCAGGTGATGGTGCCGGCGCCGATGTTGACGCCGCGGCCGATCTCGCTGTCGCCAAGGTAGCTGAGGTGGTTGGCCTTGCTGTTTTCGCCGATCGTGGTTTTTTTGACTTCGACGAAATTACCGACGTGCACACCGCTGGCCAGTTCGGTGCCGGGACGCAGGCGCGCGAACGGGCCGATCACGCAGGTGCCGTGCGTGATCACGCCCTCGACGTCGCAGTGCGCATGCACGACGGTACCGGCCGCGAGTTGCACGTTCTTGAGCCGGGTGAAGGCGCCCACACGCACGTCGTCGCCAAGTACCACGTCGCCTTCAAGGATGACGTCGATATCGAGTTCGACATCGTGCCCCGTGCGGATCGTGCCGCGCACGTCGATGCGCGTCGGGTCGGCCAGGCGCACGCCGTCGAGCGCCAGCGAGCGCGCGGCGCGACCGCGGAAATGCGCCTCCAGCTCGGTCAGCTGCCACGGGTCGTTGGCACCGGCGGCCTCCACCGGATCGGCGCATTCCACGCTCAGCGCGGCGCGATTTTCCCGCGCCGCCATGGCAAAAATATCGGTGAGGTAGTACTCGCCCTGCGCGTTGTTGCGATCCAGCCGCGCGATCCAGCCGCGCAGCGCGGCCGCGTCGGCGGCGAGGATACCGGTGTTGACCAGCGTGACCGCGCGCTGTTCCTCGGAGGCGTCCTTCTCTTCGACGACTTCGGCGATCTGCCCGTCCGCATCGCAAAGCACGCGGCCGTAGCCGTGCGGGTTATCGAGGCGCGTGGTAAGCAGGCGCAGCGCGCCGCCGGCCTGCGCCAACGGCCGCAACGTGTCGGCACGGATCAGCGGCACGTCGCCATAAAGAACCAGCACCTGCGCGCCGTCGGCGATGGTCGCCAGCGCCTGCTCTACGGCGTGGCCCGTGCCCAGCCGCTCGGCCTGCAGCACCCAGCGTAGATCCGACTGGTCGGCAAAGGCCGCGCGCACTTCATCGCCGGCGTGGCCGTAAACCACGTGGATCGCCGCCGGCTGCAGCGCGCGCGCGGTACTCAGCACATGGGCCAGCAGCGGACGGCCGGCCAGCGGCATCAGCACCTTGGCGTGGCGGGATTTCATCCGCTTGCCTTCGCCGGCAGCAAGAATGATGACGTGCAGCGAGGAATTAGGCATGACAGCACCAACGTGATCGAAACAGGGGGTAGCCAGCGACGCAGGATACAAGTGATCGCGCGCGCTGCGCGCCTATCGCGTCGAGCGAACCAGTCGGCGACGCCCACGGCGACCGTCTCTATTCCAAGTGCCGGCTTAGTCTTTCGGCGCAGGCTTGAGCTTTTCCAGCTGTGGCGAGTAAGCCTGCACGAACGCGTTGTGCAGGATGCCGAGAATGGCCTGCGACGGGTCGGCCACCTTGTCACCGATGCGTCCGGAGATCGGCACGCGTGTGCCGAACTGGTCTTTTTCCTGGTTTTTGAACACCGACACGACGCCCTGCGCGACCGCCTCGTAGGCGACTTTCAGCGGGCTTTTCTTTTCCTGCTCCACGTCTTTCTTCCAGCTGAAGATTTGCAGATTGTGGAACAGTGGTTTGGCGTAGCCGTCCAGTTGCCCGTTCTTGGCCTGCAGCTCCATCGTGAAATCGCCGGTGCCACCGGCGAAATCGAGGCCCGCATACGCTCGCGCCAAGTCGTTGACCTTCACCAGCTGAATATCTCTGGCGCGAAGCTCGTAGGAGAAGTCGCCCAGCTGGTTAATCGGGTCGAAGGTCGCCTGCGTCTCGAACGGCGCGTTGCCTAATATCTTGGCGGTGGCGTGCAGCTCGGCGACGCGGTTGCCGTTGCGGCCCTGGATATTGGTGAGGTTGGTCACCGTGCCGTTGACGTCGGTCATCTTCAGATCGACACGCGGGTTGGAGACAAAGCTTTGAAACGTCACCGTGCCGTTGATGACGTTGATCTCGTCCAGCCGCATCGGCGCCAGCAGCTTGAGCTGGTCGCGCCAGTTCACGCCCTTGCCGGTCTGGCTGCCGCCCTGGTTGCTGCCTTCGATGAAATTGATCGTCGGCTGGGTGAAGGTCACCTTGCCGCGAAAGACGCCGTGCGTGAGCGCCACCCAGCTCAAGGAGATATCGGTGCGCGGCGTTTCGAGCAAGGGCGCCGGCAGTTTGCCGCTGACCTTGACGATGCTCAGCTGGTCGATGGTGTAGCCGCCGCGCCACAGGTGCAGATCGATATCGGCGATCTGGCCGTGGTAGTCGCCCATCTTGTCCATGCGGCTGTTGAGGTAGTGCCGCACCGCATACGGCATGGCGGCCCGAATGATCAGCAGCACCACGATGACGATGATCAGCACGCCCAGATGTCGGCGGTAGCGGAACTTCATGGCGATCGTTTCCCGGTGCGGTCGGGGCATTCTAGTCGCGCCCGTGTCTGCGTGGCGGCAAAACTCGGCGACAAAGCGACGCGCGGATGGCAAAGCGCCGGCGCGAGGCCGGCGTCAGTGAACCACCATCCTATCCAGATGGCAGCGCTTTTATTGATAGTGCGGCCATGGGTGGCCGCCTTTTGATCGTGTTATGCGCTCAGGTACGAGCGCACAAGCTCAAGGTTTAAAGTGCGGCAAGGCATGGCCGCCTCTTGATCTCGTTTTGCGCTCAGGGAGAGCGCAAAAAGCTCAATGCTTGAGGTTCTTGCGCAGGCGCTCCAGCGCCTGCAGCTGGGCCATCGCTTCGGCCAGCTTGGCCTGCGCCTCGGCGATATCCAGCGCTTCGGTGCGATGGGCCAGGGCGTCCTCGGCTTCCTTCTTGGCGCGCTGTGCCGCGGCCTCGTCCAGATCGGAAGCGCGGGCGGCGGTATCGGCCAGTACGGTGATGACCTGCGGCTGCACTTCCAGAATGCCGCCGGACACGTAGAACTGCTGACGCTCGCCACCGTCCAGCAGCACATCAACGTGGCCGGGCTTGAGGCGGGTGATCAGCGGCGCGTGGCGGGGCGTAATGCCCAGCTCACCCAGCTCGCCGGTGGCAATGACCATCGTCGCGTCGCCGGAGAAAATCTCGGCTTCGGCACTGACGATGTCGACGCGAATGGTGTTGGTCATGACTCAGGTTCCGAATGCAAGAGCGGTGGGCGGCATGAAGCCGCCCCGCGAAATCAGGCCGCCTTCTTGGCGCCCATGTCTTCGGCTTTCTTGATCGCCTCGTCGATGCCGCCGACCATGTAGAACGCCTGCTCGGGCAGGTGATCCACGTCGCCGTCAACGATCATCTTGAAGCCGCGGATGGTTTCCTTCAGCGGCACGTACTTGCCCGGCGAGCCGGTGAACACTTCGGCCACGTGGAACGGCTGCGAGAAGAAGCGCTCGATCTTGCGTGCGCGCGTCACCGACTGCTTGTCTTCTTCGCTCAGCTCGTCCATGCCGAGAATCGCGATGATGTCCTTCAGTTCCTTGTAGCGCTGCAGCGTGCCCTGCACCTTGCGCGCGACTTCGTAGTGCTCGACGCCGATCACCAGCGGATCGAGCTGGCGGCTGGTCGAGGCCAGCGGATCGACGGCCGGGTAGATACCCAGGCTGGCGATTTCGCGCGACAGCGCCACGGTGGAGTCCAGATGCACGAAGGTGGTGGCCGGCGACGGATCGGTGTAGTCATCCGCGGGCACGTACACGGCCTGGATCGAGGTGATCGAGCCGGTCTTGGTCGAGGTGATGCGCTCCTGCAGCACGCCCATTTCCTCGGCCAGCGTCGGCTGGTAGCCCACGGCCGACGGCATGCGGCCGAGCAGCGCGGACACCTCGGTACCGGCCAGCGTGTAGCGATAGATATTGTCGACGAAGAACAGCACGTCGCGGCCCTTGCCGCTGGCGTCCTTCTCGTCGCGGAAGTACTCGGCCATGGTCAGACCGGTCAGCGCCACGCGCAGGCGGTTGCCCGGCGGCTCGTTCATCTGGCCATAGACCATCGCGACCTTGTCGAGCACGTTGGAGTCTTTCATCTCGTGGTAGAAGTCGTTGCCCTCACGGGTACGCTCACCGACGCCGGCGAACACCGACAGGCCTTCGTGCGCCTTGGCGATGTTGTTGATCAGCTCCATCATGTTGACCGTCTTGCCCACGCCGGCGCCGCCGAACAGGCCAACTTTGCCGCCCTTGGCAAACGGGCAGATCAGGTCGATCACCTTGATGCCGGTTTCTAGCAGGTCGTTGCCGGCTGCCTGCTCGTCATAGCTCGGCGCTTCGCGATGGATTACCCACTGATCCTGCTCGCCGATCGGACCGGCCTCGTCGATGGGGTTGCCCAACACGTCCATGATGCGACCGAGCGTGGCCTTGCCGACCGGCACCTTGATGCCTTCGCCGGTGTTACGCGCAACGAGGTTGCGGCGCAGGCCGTCGGTCGAGCCCAGCGCGATGCAGCGCACGATGCCATCGCCCAGCTGCTGCTGCACTTCCAGCGTGATCGCCGTGCCGTCGATTTTCAGTGCGTCATACACCTGCGGCACTTCATGACGCGCGAACTCCACGTCGACGACGGCGCCGATGATCTGAACTACTTTGCCCTGGCTCATGAAATGCTCCGGATGTAATTTGAAGTTTTAGAAAGCGCCAACTAAATGTCGCTCTTGTTTCTATTTCGAGTGCAGCCACGGATGGCTGCTTTTTGATCTTGTTCTGCGATCACGGATGATCGCTATAACTAAACTGCCGATGCGCCGCCCACGATCTCCGAAATTTCCTGGGTAATCGCCGCCTGGCGCGCCTTGTTGTAGACCAGCGTCAAATCGCCGATCACCTTGCTGGCGTTGTCCGATGCCGCCTTCATGGCGACCATGCGTGCGGCATGCTCGCTGGCCAGGTTCTCCAGCGTCGCCTGGTACA
>CAIKJM010000628.1 GCA_903827735.1 uncultured Rhodanobacter sp.
CATCGACCGCAGCAGCCGCGACGCGCTCGAGCGCTGGCTGCAGCGCGCGCACGTGGCGTGGGGCCTGGATGCCGAGATGAAGGCTGAGGTGGGCGCAGCGGCCACCGATGCCAACTCTTGGCAGTTCGGGCTGGATCGCCTGTATGCGGGACTGATCGTGGGACGCGATACCGATGTTTCGAATGACGCATTGGATAGCCGTCCAGACGGCCAAATGCTGGAAACGATTCTGCTGGACGACATCCTGCCGCTCGAGGGCGTTGCCGGCGGCGCGGTCGAAGCGATCGGCCAGCTCGATCGTCTGCTCGGTGAACTGCGCGCCATGCGCCAGGCCTTCGGCTCGACGCGCTCACTCGCCGCATGGAGCCAGTGGCTGCTGGAACGTATCGACGCTCTCTTTCTCTCCGACATGCGTGATGAGGCTGAAAACAGCGCTTTGGACACGCTGCGCCGCGTGGCCGCCAGCCTCGGCAGCCAGGCCGGTGAAACCGGCCTCGGCTCGCCGCTGCCGTGGAGTGTGGTGAGTGAAGCAGTCGCCGGCGCGCTCGACGCCGTGCCCGAACGCCAGGCCTTTCTGCTCGGCGGCGTAACCTTCTGCGGACTTGTGCCGCAGCGCTCGATTCCCTTTCGTGTGGTCTGCCTGCTCGGCATGAACGAGGGCGAATTTCCGCGCCCGAGCAAAGATGCCGGCCTCAACAAGATCATCCAGCAGCCGCGCCGCGGCGATCGCGATACGCGCAGCGAGGATCGTTACCTTTTTCTCGAAGCGATGATGTCGGCACGAGATACGCTGCACATCAGCTACATAGGCGAAGGCGTGCGCGACGGCAAGCCGCGCAACCCGGCCGCCCCGCTGGCCGAACTGCTGCAGTTTCTGGACGAGCAGCACGGCATAGCCGATGACGAGAAAGTCGACCGTCCTTGGCGCGTCCACCATCCGCTGCAGCCGTTCGACGCGCGCTACTACGAGCGCGATGCGCAGGGGCGACCGTTGCACGATCCGCGGCTGTTTTCCTACGACGCGGCCTATCTCGCCGCGCCTTCAGCGGCGAGCATGCCGCGCTTTCTGCAGACGTCCGATTTCATAGCGACCGCGGATGAGCGGAAACACGCCAAAGGCGCCGACGTCATTCGCCGCGACGTTTCGCTGTCTTCCCTGAAACGCTACTGGCGCGACCCCGTGAAAGACGCCCTGCTGCGCGGGCACGGCATCAGCCTGCAGGCACTGGAGAACGCCAGTTGGCCCGATCGCGAACCGCTGGAAACCGGGCTGGCGCGGATCGAGCGCATCGAGCACCGGCTGCTGTTCGATGCACTGACTGCAGGCGCCGCCGAGCTACCCGCCGAGCCGCCGGCATGGCTCTCACGTTCCGGCATCCTGGCCAGCGGCGCGATCGGCGCCGAGGCTTATGAGCGGCAGCGCGCATCGCTGCAGCCCATGCTGCGACATGCACGAGAAAAATTCGCAGACGGCACGGCCAGAGCAGCGACGCAGGCGATCGATCTGGACCTCGGCGACGGCGTGCACCTGGTCGGTACGATCGACCGCGTGTTTCATGCGGCGAACGGCGGACTGATGCTGTTCGACGCCAAGCCCGTCGGCAGCGTCGGGCTGCGCGAGGCGCTAGCCATGTACATCGATTGGGCCGCGCTGCGGCTGAGCTCGAACGAGTCACTGCAGGCCGTTCTGTTGACGACCACGTCCAGCGGCAAGATCAGCGAATCCACCCTGCTCGATCCCTTCGTCGCCAACGACACAAACACACTTCGGCAAGGGCTTCGACGCTTGATCGAACTCGCGCAATCGGCCGAGCGTCGGCCCTTGCTGTTTTTCCCCAAGACGGCTCTCGCCTACGCCATCAGCGCGCCTGACGAACGAAACTACAGAGCCGCCATGGCCTGGGAAGGCAACGATTTTTCCGGCGCGGGCGAGCGCGACTATGCTCCCGGCTATGCGGCATTGATCAGCCGCGGCGTGGATCTGTTTGACGAAAGTGGCCCGGCATATCAGGCCTTCGTCGACGCCACGCGGGCCGTCTGCGAAGTGCTCGATCCCTCGCGCAGGCTGCTGTTCAAATCCATCGACGCCGTCAGCGGAGCCGACGCATGAGCCGCGCCGACGACGTCAAGATCGACGTGATGCCAGCGCTCGAATGGCAGCGCATGCCGCTGCACGGGCGCATCCTGATCGAAGCCAGCGCGGGCACCGGCAAGACCTGGAATATCGGCGTGATCTACCTGCGCCTGCTGCTGGAGCGCGATCTGCGGGTGGAGCAGATCCTGGTCACCACCTTTACCGACGCGGCCGCGCAGGAGCTGCGCGAACGGCTGCGCCGACGGCTTATCGAGGCCGAGCGCTGGCTGTTGGGCGCCGTATCGAACAACCCCGAGTCGACCGACGAAAACTCGCTGGAAAGCTATCTTGCGTCGCTTTGTGTTAATGACGAAAGCCGACGTCGCGCGCTGCGCAAGATCCAGCTGGCACGCGCCGATCTGGACCGTGCACCGATGTCGACCATCCACGCGCTTTGCCAGCGCATTCAGCGCGACTTTCCGCTGGAAAGCGGCGCGTCGTTTGCCAGCGACAAACTGTTCGATGAAAAGCAGCTGCTGCGCGAATGCGTCGAGGACTTCTGGCGCCGCCGTTATCTGATAGATGACGTCGACCTGCGCGAGGCCTCGCTGCTGTTGAAGGATGGCCCGGAAAAACTGCTGTGGGATCTGGCCGTTGTCGCGAACAGCCCGGATGCGCGCATCGAATCCGGCGGACTGCATGATCTGCAGGAGCGGATCGCCGCGCTACGCACGGAAGCAACCGTCACCGAGCTGCAGCGGCTGGCCGGCGACAAGAAACTTTACGGCCCACGCAAAACGGCGCTGTCCAAGCGGCTCGAACGCGTTGCCGCCGCGCTGCGCGACGAGTCCGGCATCGCGCTGGAAGAAGCGCTGAAAAAAGAACTCGACGACAAGTTCGATCCGGATAACGTGCTCGAACAAGAGGCTGCTGACTCCAGCGGCACACTCAATGCGCATCCGCTGATCCGCCAGCTGCAGACCTTGCGCACGCTGCTGCCCTTGCGCACGATCTTCACCCGCGGCGCCGTGCTGGCCGACGCCGCGCTGGCCTGCCGCGATGAGCTTCCGCGGCGCGCGCAGCAGCGGCACGTGCTGACCTTCTCGATGCTGATCGATGCGGTCTATAAGCGGCTATGCGCCGAATCGTCGGACAACCTCCTCGCGGAACGCTTGTTCGAGGCGTTTCCCGTCGCCCTGATCGACGAGTTCCAAGACACCGACAAGCGCCAATTTGCGATCTTCGACCGCATTTACCGCGAGCGCGGCACGCTGGTGATGATCGGCGATCCCAAGCAGGCGATCTACAGTTTTCGCGGCGGCGATATTACCGCCTATCTGCGCGCCAGCGCGCAGGCGAATCAGCGCTTTTCGCTGGCGACCAACTACCGCTCCAGCCGCGCCCTGGTCGAGGCGATGAACGCGCTGTATGGCCACACCGAGGGCGGCTTCGATCATCCTGAGATTCACTATCAACCGGTGAGCGCGGCGGGGAGGACCGACGAAAAGCCGTACACGGTAAACGGCGCACCGATCGCGCGACCGCTGGTGATTCACGACTTCCGTGGCGAAACCGTCGACAGTAAAGGTCAGCCGCTGAGCAGTGTTACCGCACTCGAGGTACTCGCCCTTGACGACTGCGCAAACCGCATCGTCGAGCTGCTCAACGATCCGCAGCGGCAGATCGGCGGAAAGCGCGTGACGCCGGGCGATATCGCCGTACTGCTGTCGACCAACACGCAGATCGTGGCGCTGCGCGCGCGGCTGATCGCGCGTGGTGTGCCG